>NZ_JBHSLW010000038.1:0-34929 GCF_042657265.1 Allobosea eneae | reverse complement strand
GCCACCATCGCCTCCGCGACGGCCTTCCTCTACGCAGCCGCCGCCATGGTTCTTATCCGCCGCATCGCGCGAGCGTCATGAGTTCCGGGACGGACTCTTACAGCCCAGGCGCACGCTTCATAAGCCACGGTTCCAGCGAGCATTGCCGCAGAAATGGCCAATAATCCCGCGGCGGCGAGGGCGTAGCGTTCTGCAGCCAGCGCTGCAACCGCGGCCCCAGTAAGGAACGGAACTGCGAACCGGACGGCGAAGTGCGGTTCGAGCCTCGTGAACCAGATTGACCTATCCTCTGGCCATGGCACGGTCGCGTAGATGACGACGTAAAGGATCAAGGCAGCGGTCGAGGCGACTGCGACCCGTGCCTTGAACCCGCTCGGCGAACCTATGAGGAACAGAATTGCTATCAGCAGATAGCCAGCGGTTTCATAGGCGATGGTCCAGAGCGGAGTATTGACTGCCGGCCAGCGTGCGTCTTCCAGGACGCCCGGCAACGTGAACTGCCGATCAACAAAGATCGAAAGCAGGTTACGCCAGATGAACGACCATGTCTGCGGATCGGCGAAATAGGCCGTCGCGGGCAGGCGCGTGGCCATGGCACCGGCGAGCACGGTCAAGATCAGACAGGCGATGAGGCCGGGGTATATTCTGAGGCAGCGGCTCCAGAGATATGACTTGACCGAGCGCCTGCTCATCAGGCTCTTGGTCACGAGATAGCCCGAGATCGAAAAGAAGAGAGCGACACCGAAACCGCCGGCCGTGGTTCCGAGGAGCGGCACCGTTGGCTCCGCAAAGCCTGATGCGCCGAGCTGATGACTCCAGAACACGCTGACGGCGCCTGTGAGGCGCAGAGCGTCGTAAGAATTCGCGTGGCGCACAGATCGGCCTGTCCAAGTGAGAGGCGATCAGCACCACAGTTGGCGTCGATGCGCAAGCTTGCGTCATCGTGACAATCCGCCGCCTTCGGGCGGTTTTTTCATGCCCGGAGCAACACCATGGCCACGACCGCCATCCAGCGGGCGCTGATCGCGCTCGGCTATGACCTGGGGCCAGCTGGCGCCGATGGCATCTGGGGCGCCCGCAGCCGAGCCGCGATGGCCAGCTTTCAGGCCAGGCGGGGCCTGCCCGCCACGGGCTATGCCGATGCCCGCGCGCTGGCCGTGCTCTTCCCTGGGGCTGTGGCGTCCGCGGTGGCGCCGCTCTGGCATGCTGAGGCGCGCCGGCTGATGGGGACGCGCGAGATTGCCGGCCGCCAGCATTCCGGCGTGATCATGGGCTGGGCCAGGGCGCTGAAGCTCGCCTATGGCCATGACGAGACGCCATGGTGCGGCCTCTTCGTCGCTCACTGCATCAGCACGACGTTGCCGGCCGAGCCGCTGCCGGCGAACCCGCTCGGCGCCCGCAACTGGCTGAAGTTCGGCCGTGCCCTGTCGCAGCCGGCGCTCGGCGCCATCCTCGTCTTCTGGCGCGGCACCAAAGCCGGCTGGTCTGGCCATGTCGGCTTCTACGCCGGCGAGCGCAAGGACGCGTTTCGCGTGCTCGGCGGCAATCAGTCCAACGCCGTGACCGAGACCTGGCTGGCCAAGGGATCGCCTGCTCGGCATCCGCTGGCCCGCATCCGTCGATCTGCCGACGAGCGGCCGCGTCGCTTCGAGCGCCGCCGGCTCCCTCTCGCGCAACGAAGCCTGACCCCGCCGGCGGCCGGGCCTCTCGGCAGGCTGGATCGCAGCTCATTCTTCTCCTTGGCGCGATTCTGGCGCGTGCTCCCTTCGCCGATGGCCGGCCATTCGCCGCGAGCGAGGGCCGCCATGCGCCGATCGCAGGTTCGGCCGGTGCCGCCCCGGTTGGGCTTTGCCGCGAAGACGGCTACTGATCGCTCGCCGCAAAGCGGCCAGCCGTTTGCCATGAGGGATTTGGATGATCCTCGACGAGCGCACCTACGCCATCAAACCCGCCCATGTGCGCGACTATCTCGACCTCTATGTCGCCGAGGGGATGGAGCTGCAGATCTCCCATCTCGGCCATCTGATCGGCTGGTTCACCACCGATAGCGGCGTGGTCAACGAGGTCGTGCACATGTGGCGCTTCGAGGATGCCGGCGACCGCGAGCGCCGGCGCGCCGCGATGGAAGCCGATCCGCGCTGGCAGGTCTTCCGGGCCAAGGCGGCCCCTTACGTGCTCGAGATGCGCAGCCGGATCCTGCGGCCGACGCATTTCTCGCCGCTGCGCTGAGCTGGTGCCGGGCGCCGCCATGGCCGCTGCGCCGAGCAAACCGTCCGACCAGCCGATCGGCAGCCGCGGCCTCGGCGTGCTCGTGGCGAGCCTCGAATGGCTGGGCGCCGCGATCCTGGCCGTCCTCTTCCTTGTGGTGATGGCGGCCGTCACCCGTCGTTATCTCGTCGGCGGTGGCCTCGTCTGGTCGGACGAACTCGCGATCTGGCTCAATGTCGCGCTGGTGGCGGTCGGTGCGCCGCTGGCGGCGACGAGTGCGCTCGCCATGCGGCTCGACGTCGTCGTCAACCTGCTGCCGGCGCCGGGGCGACGCATCGCCGCTATTCTGGCCGAGGCGATCGCCGTCCACGGCGCGCTGGTGCTGGCGCTCGGCGGCGCTAGCGTCGTGGCCTTGGTCGGCGGCACCTCGACCGTGCTCGGCCTGCCGGAAAGCCTGCGCTTCGCGAGCTTCGCCATCGGCGGTGGGCTGACGCTCGTGGTCGTGCTCTGGCGGGCGGCACTCGCGCAGTCCTGGCCTGCGGCGCTCGTCGCACTGGTGCTTGGAGCGGCACTCTATGTGCTGGCGAACAGCGCGACCGGCTTTTTCGTCGCGACGCCGAGCCTCGTCGCCGGCCTCGCCGCCGCAGCAGGGCTCCTGCTCGGCGCGCCTTTGCCCTTCGCCCTGCTCGCCGGCGCCTCGCTGTCGGGCGCCTTTGGCGGCCTGCTGCCGGAACCGGCCATCGTCCAGAACACGGTGGCGGGCGTTTCAAAATTCCTGCTGCTGGCGATCCCGTTCTTCCTGCTTGCCGGCGAATTGCTGACTGCCGGCGGCCTCGCCGAGCGATTGGTGCGCTTTGCTGCCGCGCTCGTCGGGCATTTTCGGGCCGGGCTGGCCCAGACGGCGCTGGTCGCGAGCGTGCTCTTCTCTGGCGCCTCCGGCTCCTCGGTCGCCAATGCCGCCTTCGGTGCCAAGGTGATGGCGCCGGCTCTGGTCGCGCGTGGCTATCCGCCGGCCAATGCAGCGGCGATCGTCGCGGGCGTCTCGATGCTCGACAACATCATCCCGCCCTCGATCGCCTTCCTGATCCTGGCGGCGGCGACCAATCTCTCGGTCGGCTCGTTGCTGGTCGGCGGCTTCGTCGCTGGGGCGGTCCTGACTGCGGCGCTCGCCATCGGCATCCATCTCAGCGTGCGCGGCGTCGTCGATTCCGCTCCCCGCGCCAGCGGCGCGGAGCGCGCACGGTCCTTTGTCGGGGCGCTGCCGGCGATCGGGCTCGGCATCGTCGTCGTTGTCGGCATCCGCTTCGGCCTGGTCACGGTGACGGAGGCCTCGGCGCTCGCCGTCGCCTATGCGCTGGTCGCTTGCCTGCTGCTGCGCAGCCTGAACGGAACGACCGTACTGGCGTCCTTGCGCAAGGCGGCGGGGGAGGCGGCGGCCGTCGGCTTGCTGATCGGTGCCTCCGCGCCCTTCGCCTTCCTTCTCGCGGTCGATCGCGTCTCCGAGCAGATGGCCGGACTGGTGACCGCGCTGGGCGGCGGGCCGCTCGCGGTGATGGTGCTCTCCAACCTCGTCCTGCTGATCGCCGGCCTCTTCCTCGACATCGGCGCAGCGATCCTCCTGCTGGCGCCGTTGCTGCTGCCGGCTGCCATCGCCGCCGGGCTCGATCCGATCCAGTTCGGCGTCGTGCTGGTGGTCAATCTGATGATCCACGGGCTGACACCGCCGCTCGGCATCCTTGTCTTTGTCGTCAGCGGCATCATGCGGCTCTCGCCGGCCGCGGTCTTCCGGGCGGTGCTGCCTCTGCTCGCGAGCCTTCTCGTCGCGCTCTTCGTCCTCTGTCTTGCGGTGGCGGCCTGGCCGTCGCTACCTCTGTCCTTCAAGGAGTTGTTCCGATGGCTTTGACCCGCCGCGCCCTTGCCGCAGCCGCGCTCGCCGCACCCGCCCTTCTGGCAGGCCGGGCCATTGCAGCCGGCAGGCCGGTCGCCGTTGCCTCGCTGCTCGGCGAGGACAAGCCGGAGACGAAGATCTGGCGCCGCGTCACCGAGAAGCTCAACGCCAGCGCACCCGGCCGCTTCGACCTGCGCGTCGTGCCCAATGCCGCGCTGGGCGGCGAGAAGGAGGTGGCCGAGGGCTTGCGGCTCGGTTCGGTCCAGGCCTCGCTGTTCACGATCTCGGCGCTCTCATCCTGGGTGCCGGACGGGCAGCTTCTCGATCTGCCGTTCCTGTTCCGCGACCGCGCCCATCTCAAGCGCGTGCTGGCCGGGCCGCTGGGCGAGGAGCTCAAGCGCAAATACGAGGCGCAAGGCTTCGTCGTCCTCGGCTTCATCAATTATGGCGCCCGCCATCTCCTCGCCAAGGAGCCGCTGACCACGCCGGCCAGCGTCAAGGGCAAGCGCATCCGCGTCATCCAGAGCCCGCTGCACACCGAGCTCTGGTCGGGCTTGGGCGCCCATCCGACGCCGATCCCGATCCCGGAGACCTACAACGCGCTGAAGACCGGCGTGGTCGACTGCATGGACCTGACCAAATCGGCCTATGTCGGCTTCAAGCTGCACGAGGTCGTGCCCTATCTGATCGAGACCGGCCATATCTGGGCGGCCGGCGTCGTCGCGGTCTCGGCCAGCTTCTGGAAGGGTCTTTCCGCCGAGGACAAGGCGGCCTTCGCCGCCGCGGCCATGGACGGCGCGGGCTATTTCGACGAGCTCATCATCGCAGATGAGGACACCTCGATGGCCAAGGCCAAAGCTGAGGGCGGCAAGGTCGTGCAGCCGGAGGACCGACCCGGCTGGGAGGCCGGGGCGCGCAAGGTCTGGGCCTCGTTCGCGCCGAAGCTCGGCGGGCTCGAAAAGATCGAGGCAATCGCCAGCAGCGCTTGAGCCCGGCCGCCATCCATACCGCGTTGACCATCAGGAGCCCCGTCCGCATGTCCGACCGTCCCGTCCTTCTCGTCACCGGCGGCAGCCGCGGCATCGGCGCCGCGATCTGCCGCTTCGCCGCCGAACGCGGCTATGATGTCGCCGTCAACTATCAGGGCAATGCCCAGGCGGCCGCCGATGTCGTCGCAGCCTGCGGCAAGGCAGGTGCCAAAGCGGTCGCGATCCAGGGCGACATGGGCAACCTCGCCGACATCGTGCGCGTGTTTGCCGAGGCCAGGGCGGCGCTCGGCCCGTTGACCGCGGTCGTCAACAACGCCGCGATAACCGGCAAGAGCAGCCCGCTGGCCAAATCCGACCCGCAGGTCATCCGCGCCTGCATCGACCTCAACGTCACGGGCGCGATTCTGGTGGCGCGCGAGGCGGCGCAGGCCCTGCTCGCCAACGAGGGCGCGAAGAACCGCGCCATCGTCAACATCTCCTCGATCGCCGCCGGGCTCGGCTCGCCCAACGAATATGTCTGGTACGCCGCCTCGAAGGCGGCGGTCGACTCCATGACGATCGGCCTCGCGATCGAGCTCGCTCCGGCCGGCATCCGCGTCAATGCGGTGGCGCCCGGCATGACGGAGACGGACATCCACGCCATGTCGACCGGCGAGCCGGGGCGTGTCGCGCGTATCGCACCGTCCATCCCGCTGCGTCGTGCTGCCGAGCCAGAGGAGATCGCCGAAGCGGTGATGTTCGCGCTCTCCGAGGCGGCTTCCTACATGGTCGGCTCGATCATCCGGGTCGGCGGCGGCCGCTAGGTCGCTTCAGCGGTCCAAACGACAGAATCGGCTGCGGCAGCGGCCATAGACGGCTGGAGCCGCGGCCAGTCCGTGCTAAATCGGCTGCCGCCCTGTTCAACCGGAAGCCTCAATGCGCGTCCTGCTCGTCCTGATCGCCTTCGGCATGGTCGCTGTACCGGCGCTGCTTGCTCTGGCGCGCAGCGACCTGCCGCGCGGCCGGCGGATCGTCAATGCACTGATCGTGTTCCTGGCCCCGGCCCTCGCGCTCGGCCTGATCCACGGTGTGCCGGAGCTCGACGGCAGGGCGCTGCAATATCCGGTCGCCTGGACGACGCTGAGGCTCGTCCTGACCGGGCTCGCCTTGATCCTGCCCTGGTGCCTCTATGTCTGGCTCAACGGCCGGCGCTGACTTTCCGACGGACTGTTCCAAGATGACCGAACCGACGCAGACCCCGCCGATCGACCACGCCTTCACCGGCGACCGCAGGGGCCCGGCCAATGACCCAACCTATGCCGGCGCGCTCTCCTTCATGCGCCGCCGCTACAGCAAGGACGTCGCCGGCTGCGACGCGGTGGTCTGGGGCGTGCCCTTCGATCTGGCCGTCTCGAACCGGCCCGGCACCCGCTTCGGGCCGCAGGCGCTGCGCCGCGTCAGCGCGATCTTCGACGGCGATGCGCAATATCCCTCGCGCATCGATCCGTTCGAGCGGCTCACCGTGGTCGACTATGGCGATTGCCTCCTGCCGCGCAGCGACCTGCAGGGCTGCGCCCGCGCCATCGAGAGCGAGGCCGCTGCGATCATCGCCAGCGGCGCCCAGCTCGTCACGCTCGGCGGCGATCATTTCATCACCCTGCCGCTGCTGCGCGCCCATGTTGCCCGCCATGGCAAGCTCGCCATCGTCCAGTTCGATGCGCATCAGGACACCTGGGACGACGGCGTCGGCGCGATCAGCCACGGCACCTTCGTGCTGGAGGCGGTGCGCGAGGGACTGATCGACACCGAACGCTCGATCCAGGTCGGCATCCGCACCGTCGCGCCGCGCGATTGCTGCATCCAAGTGCTCGACGCCTATGCGGCGCATGCGCTCGGCGTCGACGGCGTCGCTGCCGCGATCAAGGAGCGCGTGGGGCAGGGGCCCGCCTATCTCACCTTCGACATCGATGCGCTCGATCCCGCCTTCGCGCCCGGCACCGGCACGCCGGTCGCCGGTGGCTTCTCCTCGGCGCAGGCGCTGCAGATGGTCTGGGCGATCCGCGATCTCGATTTCCGCGGCATGGACATCGTCGAGGTCTCGCCGCCCTATGACCATGCCGACGCGACCGCGATCGCCGGAGCCGCGGTGGCACAGCATTACCTGCAGGCGCTGGCGCTGAAGAGGGCAACTAGATAGTGCTCCGTCCGAGCTGATGAGCCCTTCTGGCGGATGGGGTGAACTGTGCCTGAGAAAGCAAGCCGATTTCTGTTCGTGATCCTGTTCGGGTTGCTTTCGCTCCCGTCTGTGGCCTGCATCTTTCTTTTCATAGCATTCGTTGCGATCGGCTCGCCATTCCATCTTGTTCAGGCGATACACGCTCTTAGCGACGAGAATCTGCTGCTCTGGTCGAACATCAAGACGTCCGCGATGATGGCGATCATCGCCGTGTTCGGCTCTGTCACGATGTTCCACTTCATCAGGTTGGCAGGCGTCTTTTCTCTGCGCGGACGAAAAGGGCTTCAGGCAGTTCCCAAGATGCGATGGTCGGCTCTGATCTCAGTTGCCACTCCGCTGTTTCTGTTGGTCCCCTATCTGGTTGACATATTCCCCGCAGATTTTCTTCGGGGTGACGTTCCGAGTTTTTACTTGAGCGGACTGGCATTGTTGCCAAGTGTTGTGCATCTCGGGATTGAGATCATGAGCGCCGAGCGGCAGCCTGTATCGGCCGATTGACCAGCCCCGCATTCTGCCCCATATACGCCTGATGATCCTGAGCCCGACCCGACGTCGCATCGAACAGGCCGCCCCGGCGCGCCCGCGATGACGCTCGGCTTTTAATCCGAACGCCCGCGACCGCGCCCCGAGCGCGGTTTTTTTATGCCCGTCGCAAAAATGATGTCCGGTTTTGCGACAAGGCCAAGTTCCAGAGCCAGCCAACCAGTTCGGTCCGCTTCCACCAGACGCCTTGCGAGGGTCCGATGAGCCAGAACCTGAAATCCATCTTCATCGACGGCGAAGCCGGCACCACCGGGCTCGGCATCCGCGAGCGCCTCGCCGATGTGCCGGAGGTCGTGGTCAGGAGCATCGATCCCGAGAAGCGCAAGGACCCCGCCGCCCGCAAGGAGATGATGGCCGGCGTCGATCTCGTCGTGCTCTGTCTGCCCGACGATGCCGCCAAGGAATCGGTCGCCCTCGCCGACGAGCTCGGCACCGACGCGCCCAAGATCGTCGACGCCTCGACCGCCCATCGCGTCGCGCCTGGCTGGACCTATGGCTTCGCCGAGCTCGAGCCCGGCTTCGCCGCGAAAGTCGCCAATGCCAACCGGGTCGCCAATCCCGGCTGCTACCCGACCGGCGGCATCGCGCTTTTGCGCCCGCTCGTCGATGCCGGATTGCTGCCGGCCGACTATCCGATCACCGTCAACGCGGTCTCCGGCTATTCCGGCGGCGGCAAGAGCATGATCGAGGCCTATGAGGCCGGGACCGCGCCCGATTTCGAGCTCTACGGCCTCGGCCTCAAGCACAAGCACCTGCCCGAGCTGCAGGTCTATTCGCGGCTGGAGCGGCGGCCGATCTTCGTGCCCTCGGTCGGCAATTTCCGGCAGGGCATGCTGGTATCGGTGCCGCTGCATCTCGACACGCTGCCCGGCAAGCCCAAGCCAGCCGATCTCGAAGCGGCGCTGGCCGAGCGCTATGCCGGCTCGACCTATGTCAGCGTCCTGCCTGCCGATCCGAGCGGCAAGCTTGAGCCTGAGGCCCTGAACGACACCAACAAGCTCGAGCTACGTGTTTACGGCAATGCCGATCTAGGCCAGGCCGTACTCGTCGCCCGCCTCGACAATCTCGGCAAGGGCGCGTCCGGCGCCGCCGTGCAGAACATCCGCCTGATGCTCGGCCTGCCGGAAGGCTGATACCGGCCGTCAAATCGCATCTCTCTATCTCTCTTCCCTCCTTCTCTCTGGCGGCAAAACAGTGGCTGCACCCCCCAAATGGGGGATGCGGCCATGTCTCCTTGCGATCTAAGCAGAGCGAGGCGGCTGGAGAGCGGGGGCGATTCGATGCCGGGATTCGATACGTTGGGGGCGCGGTTAGCGCGCAGCCGGCGCAGGCTGGAGCGCGAGCGCGCGGCGGCGAACGTCGAGAAGCCGGCGCAGGACGGGCGCGATGTCGCCCGCCGGCCCGAGGGCGCGCCCGCCGGTCGGGCGGCCAGCGTGCGGATGCCTGCGCAAGTGATCAGGTTTCCAGGTCCAAACGGCCACCACAGAGACTGAAGCGGCCGTGCCCGAGGCCCGACCGCTAGCGCTGCCGGGGTGAGGTCGAACAGCCCCGGCAGCGCTTTTTCTCGCTGCCTGTCCAGGCCCGGATCTGGTCAAGGATCTTCCGTCAGGGAGGTCTTGCCCCATAGTCGCAACGCTATCGTCGGAAGATGAGGAGAAGGCTTATCGTGCAAGGGCTCTCTTGGACATTGCGAGCAATGCGGCTCCGCGCGCTCGTACCATTGCTCTCGGCTGCGGTCGCGCTCGGCGCGATGGCGCCCGCCTCGGCGTTCGACCTGCGCGGCGCGGGCGTGGTGCTCATCCACGGCAAGGCAGGTGGACAAGGTCCCCTCCAGCCATTGGCCCAGGCGCTGAAGGCGCGCGGCGCGACAGTCGTGCTGCCGCGGATGTCCTGGACGTCCGGCTACAGGACCTATGACCAGACGCTCGGCGAGGTGCAGGCTGCCGTGTCGCGGCTGAAGGCCGGTGGAGCGTCCCGGATCGTGCTCGCCGGACATAGCCTCGGAGCCAACATCTCCATGGGCTACGCCGCTCGCGTCGGCGGGGTCGACGCGGTGGTGGCGCTGGCGCCGGGGCATCGCCCGGATTTCATCGCCAGCCAGACCGGGGAGAGCCTTGCGCAGGCCAAGGCGATGGTCGCGGCCGGGCAGGGGGCGCAGAGGGCGAAGTTCCTCGACTTCAACCAGGGCCGGACCTTTCCCATCACCACCACGGCCGAGGCCTATCTCAACTTCTTTGATCCCTCCGGGCCGGCAGCCCAGGCTGCCCAGGCGAGCGGTGTCCGCGCTCCGACGCTGTGGGTGATCGGCACGGGCGATCGCCCCGCGATGAACGATCGCGCCTCCTATTCCGGCACGCGACTCGTCGTCGAGGCCGACCATCAGACGACGCCGCGTGTTGCGGTGGCCGAGGTCATCGACTGGCTGCAAAAGCAATAGGCGCGCGCCCTGCCGGGATGGAAAAAGGGCGCTGCCGGAGGTTCGGCAGCGCCCTTCACATCTGCACAGGATAGCGTCAGCCCGCGTAGGGCTTGAACAGCTGCTTCTGCGTGCCGAGCCCCTCGATGCCGAGCGTCACGGTCTCGCCGCCCTTGAGGAAGCGTGGCGGCTTGAAGCCGAGGCCGACGCCGGGCGGGGTGCCGGTGGTGATCACGTCGCCCGGATCGAGCCGCATGAACTGGCTGATATAGTGGACGAGATAGGCGGCGCCGAAGATCATCGTCTTGGTCGAGCCGTTCTGGACGCGCTCGCCGTCGACCTCCAGCCACATGGCGAGATCCTGCACGTCTGCGATCTCGTCCGGCGTCACCAGCCAGGGGCCGAGCGGGCCGAAGGTCGGGCAGCCCTTGCCCTTGGCCCATTGCCCGCCGCGCTCGGTCTGGAATTCGCGCTCGGAGACGTCGTTGCAGACGCAGAAGCCGGCAATCGCGGCCATCGCGTCCCTTTCTTCGATATAGGAGCCGCCGTCGCCGATCACGATGGCGAGCTCTACTTCCCAGTCGGTCTTCTTCGAGTTCTTCGGAATGACGACGTCGTCATTGGGGCCGACGATGCAGTTCGGCGCCTTGTTGAACAGGATCGGCTCGGCCGGGATCGCAGCGCCGGTCTCGGCGGCATGGTCGGCGAAGTTGAGCCCGACGGCGATGAAGTTGCGGACGTCGCCGACGCAGGCGCCGATGCGCGGCGAGCCATCGACCAGCGGCAGTGATTCGGGAGAGAGCGCCTTCAGCTTGGCGAGCGAGGCCGATTTCAGCGCCGCGCCGGCGAGGTCGGAGACATGCGCGGAGAGGTCGCGCAGCTTGCCGGCGGCGTCGACGAGACCGGGCTTCTCATGACCAAATGCGCCGTAACGAACCAGTTTCACGTCGTTTCCCCCTTTTTCAATCGTTTCAAACAAGGTGTGCAAGACAAGACCGAAGGTCGTGCCGATCCTGTGCGGACTATCCTTTCGATGCAAGCCCGCCGCGACGCATGCCATGCTTGCGGGTGTGCCGGGAGTTGTGGCGCTTATGCAACGCTCCCCACGAAAGCGCGTCATGGCTCGGAGCCGACGATCCGGCCTATATTGCGGCGCACAATGGCAAAATCCGCGACAGTTCGCATCTAAACTATCTTTTCCATCGCCGGCTTCGCCGCAGGATGCGCGAAACGCAGCATTTTTGCACGTTTTTGGCCCTGCCGATGCGGAAAGCCGGTCGAGCTAGGCAATTTGGCAGCGATCTAGGCGGGATTGCGGCGGAAACCGGCAGGCGGCATGGTGGTGACAGATTCCGCGGCCTGCTTCGCCGCAACCGCCACAACAAGAACCTCAGCTTGGGGAAGACGCCGCGATGAAGAGCCTTCTGAAACTCACCACCGCCGCCACCGTCTCGCTTTCGGCGCTGCTGGCGGCCGGCGCGGCTTCGGCGAGCTCTTTCGCGATCCGCTCGGGTCAGAGCGCCGAAGGCCTCGGCATGGCCTATGCGGGTGCCGCCTCGGGCGGCATCGGCATGGGCGCCATGGCCTGGAACCCGGCGACGATCACCATGTTCCCCGGCCGCAACAGCCAGTGGAACTTCACCTATCTCTATGCGAACGGCGACTACAAGCCGACTTCGCCGACCACGGTTACTGTCCCGACCCCGCTCGGCCCCCGGACGGTGCCGATCCAGGCCGCAGGCGGCAGCCCGCTCGGCACCGGCAATATCGGCGGCGACGGCGCCTTCATCCCGGCCTCCTATTCGGCCTGGCAGCTGACCGATCGCTTCTGGATCGGCCTCACCACCGGCGCGCCGTTCGGCCTGCGCTCCAAGCCCGAGAATCAGGTTCATGCGGCTCAGACCTTCGGCCGCTCGGCCAAGGTCCGGACCATCAATGTCGCCCCAACCATCGGCTATAAGGTCAATGACTGGCTGTCGGTCGGCGCGGCGCTGCAGGTTCAGTATTTCAGTGCGTCGCTGAAGCAGGCTGCGGGCGTCGCGGCCAACGCTGCGCCGGTGATCATCGAGGGCGACACTATCGATTTCGGCTATCGCCTGGGCGTGACGCTGACCCCGTTCGACGGCACGACGATCGGCCTGGCCTATCGCTCCTCGGTCCGGCAGACTCTAGAAGGCACTTTGCGGACGGCGACAGGGGCGACGCCGACGGCCGTCATTCCGGTCAAGGCCAATCTGAACCTGCCGGATTCGGTCGTGTTCGGTGTCTCACAGGTCATCAACGAGCAATGGCAGGCCCATCTCGGTGTCGAGTGGACCAATTGGAGCCGCTTCCGCAACATTCCGGTCGTCGCACAGGCCTCCGGAGTTCCGCTGACCAGCCTGAACTTCCAGTATGACGACAGCTGGTATTTCTCGGCGGGTCTCGAGTACAAGTACAATCGCGATCTGACGCTGCGCGCCGGTGTCGCCTACGAGCTCTCGGCGGTGAACGACTACAACCGCCAGATCTTCATCTCGGACAACGACCGGCTCTGGCTCAGCGCCGGCGCCAGCTACCAGCTCAACGAGAAGCTGAAGCTCGACCTGGGTTACACCTATATCCACGTCAACTCGGCCAAAGTGAACTACACCGGCAATCATCCGCAGCAGGTCGTGAATCCGGCGCTCCGGGCGATCTCCTACACGGCCAAGGCCGAGCCCTATATCCACATCGTGTCCGCCGCTCTGACCTATCGTTGGGATACCCCGACGGAGACGATCCCGGTTCGCCCGGTCGTCCGCAAGAACTGAGCCGCGCCGCGGCGACAAGCAAAAGCCGGCCTTCGCGGGCCGGCTTTTGTCGTTCTGAGCGGGAGGCCGGGCGGTCACTCCGGGGCAGCCCGCAGCGCCGAGCCCGGAATCCGTGACCACGACGCAGCCGGGCGAAACGCCATCAGTGCGAGCGGCAACGAAGCAATCCAGGCGCGGCACAGCTCTTCGCCTGCCTGGATTGCTGCGTCGCCTTGTTCCCCGCAACGACGGGAAGCGTCGTGGTCAGGGGGCGGGCTCAGCCCTGCGAGGTTGCCCTGCAATGCCGCGGGAGGTTCCAGCCGACACCATAGGCGGCCAACGCCGAAGGCTCCTACGCCTTGACCTTGACATAGCTGCCCGGCGCATCCTCCAGCGCGGGCAGGGGGCCTTCGCCGGGCACGCGCGGCTCGACGCGCTTGGGCGCCTGCTTCTCGACCCAGGCGAACCAATGCGGCCACCAGGAGCCCGGATGCTCCTCGGTTTTCTTCACCCAGTCGTCGAACTCGCCTTCCGGCTTGGGGCCGGTCCAATACTGATATTTCACCTTGTTCGGCGGATTGACCACGCCGGCGATGTGGCCGGAGCCGGCCATGACATACTCCACCGGGCCGCCGAAGGCCTGCGATCCCAGGAACACGGACTTCGCCGGAGCGATGTGATCCTCCCGGGTCGCAAGATTGTAAATCGGGATCGTCACCTTCTTGAGATCGAGCAGCTTGCCTCCGACGCGCATCTCGCCCTTGCTCAGCTTGTTCTCGAGATAGCAGTTGCGCAGGTAGAAGGAGTGGTTCGCCGCCGGCATTCGGGTCGAATCCGAATTCCAGTAGAGCAGGTCGAAGGCGGTCGGCGCCTTGCCCTTCAGATAGTTGTTGACGGCATAGGACCAGATCAGGTCGTTGGGCCTGAGCATGTTGAAGGCGCCGGACATGCGCGCCCCGTCGAGATAGCCGCGCTCGGCCATCTGCTCCTCGACGGCGCGGATCTGCTCTTCGTCGACGAAGACCGAAAGCTCGCCGGCATGGCTGAAGTCGACCTGCGTGGTGAAGAAGGTCGCGCTGGCGATGCGCTTGTCGCGCGTCGCTGCCATATAGGCCAGCGTCACGCCGAGCAGCGTGCCACCGACGCAATAGCCGATCGAGGAGACTTGGCGTTCGCCGGTGACCTGCTCGATCGCCTCTAGCGCGGCGAAGATGCCTTCGCGCATATAGCTCTCGAAGTCCTTGAGCGCGTGGCGATGGTCGGGATTGACCCAGGAGATGCAGAAGACCGTCAGCCCCTGCGAGACGCACCAGCGGATGAAGCTCTTATCGGCGTTGAGGTCGAGGATGTAGAACTTGTTGATCCAGGGCGGCACGATCAGAAGCGGCCGCTTCAGCACCGTCTCGGTCGCCGGTGCATACTGGATCAGTTCGATGATGTCGTTGCGGTAGATGACCTTACCAGGTGTCGTCGCGATGTTGACGCCGATTTGGAAGGCGCCGGCATCGGATTGCCGGATCTTCAATTCGCCGCCGCCGGCCTCGATGTCCTCGGCGAGCATCTTCATGCCACGCACCAGGTTCTCGCCGTTCTGCGCCATGGTCTCGCGCAGCAGCTCGGGATTGGTCGCGACGAAATTGGATGGAGCCAGCGCCCCCGCGATCTGCTTGACGTAGAAGCGCGCCTTGTCGCGCGTATGGGGGTCGAGGTCGTCGGCCTGCTCGACCATGCCTTCAGCCCAGCGGGTCGTCAGCAGATAGGCCTGCTTGACGAAGTCGAAGACCGGATGCGTGTTCCACTCCGGATCGGCGAAGCGGGCATCACGCTTCTCCGGCTCGATCACCGGCTCGACCTGTTCGCCGCCGAGGCGTTTCAGCGTCGAGCTCCAGAGAGTGAGGAAGTCGCTGGTGATCGAGGATTGCGCCTCGATGATCTTCTGGGGATCGCTCACCCAGCGCTCGGCGACGCGGCCGAGCACCTTCACCATCTCGCTGGCCTCGTCGGCCTGGCCGGTCTTGGCTTCGCCACGCTCGATCGGTCTCATATAGGCGGCGGTGACCTTGCCGGCCTGCTCCACCAGCTTGCCCATGTTCTGCGCCATCGCCTCGAAATCGGGCACTGCCGGCATGTCCGCGAACGGCGTTTCCGCCGGCTTCGGCCCGGCTTTGCCCTTCTCGTCGGCAGGTGGACACATGACGGCGCTCCCCTCGATAGCCTTAAGCAGGAGTTGCACTCCCCATTTTGGACCCATTAAGGACCTAACCGGTATGAGTGACAAAGAAAATTTGCGGAAGCAGGGCGATGGCTGACAGGCGCACCGAAATCTCGCTCAGGGCGGCTGGACTCGCCCTGCTCGTCGGAACCGCGCTCGGAGGTTGCGAGGCCACGCGCGGGGTCGCCGAACTGACGGATCTTGCCACCAAACCCGGCGACCCCAAACCCTTCGTGCTCGAGACCCGGCCGCAGGATCCCAAGTACATCCCCATCGGCACGACAGCGACGCGTCAGGCCAAGCGCAAGACGGTCGACGAGTTCAAGAAGCTCGAGGCTGAGCTCGAAGCCAAGCGAATCTCGAACGAGGCCGCCGGCACGCAGGCGCAGGGGCTCGGCAAGACACCACCTCCGGCTCCGGCGGTCCTGCCGACGGATTGATCGTCTCGGCCGACCGCGGATGGCCCGCTTGCCCGGCGCAGCCATCTCCCTTCCAATGGCGTTCGCATCGTGGAGCGCCAGTGATGATCCTGATCGGCCAATATGATTCGCCGTTCGTGCGCCGCGTCGGCATCGCGCTGACACTGTACGATCTGCCCTTCGAGCACCGGCCCTGGTCCGTCTTCGGCGATGGTGAGAAAATCGCGCCGCTCAATCCTCTCGTCCGCGTGCCGACGCTGGAGCTTGATGATGGGCTCGTGCTGGTCGAGAGCCATGCCATGCTCGATTATCTCGACGGTCTCGTGCCGCCCGAGCGCGCCCTGTTCCCGCGCGAGGAGCCGGCGCGTCATCGGGCAGTGCGCGTCGCCGCGCTGGCGATGGGGCTCGCCGAGAAGGCGGTCAGCCTGTTCTACGAATTGCGGCTGCACGATCAGGTTTCCGACGTCTGGGCCGGGCGCTGCCGCGGCCAGATCGCAGGCGTCCTCACCGCGTTGCAGCGCGAGCGGGCCGAACGCCCGGGCGACTGGTGGTTCGGCGATCGCATCGGCCATGCCGACATCGCGCTCGCCTGCGCGCTACGATTCGCCGGCGATGCCCATCCCGACCTCGTCACCCTCGCTGATTATCCCGCGCTACTGGCGCATTCTGCCCGATGCGAGGAACTCGACGTGTTCCGGGGGGTCAGCCAGCCCTTCATTCCGCCGTCCTGAAGCGTTGCCGCAATGCGGCATGCGTTGCGTTTCGCTGAATCTTGCGTTTTTTGCGCTGTCGGGGCGAAAGCTGCGGTGGTAAGGCAACGTAACGCAAGAATGTGATTTGCTGCGCCGTCGCGCGGCGATCCGCAAGGACCTGTTCTCGACATGACCGATTTTCATCGCATCAAGCGCTTGCCGCCCTATGTTTTCGAACAGGTCAACAAGATCAAGGCTGCCGAGCGCGCCAAGGGCGTCGACATCGTCGATCTCGGCATGGGCAATCCCGATCTGCCGGCGCCCAAGCACGTCATCGAAAAGCTGGTCGAGACCGCCGGCAAGGCGCGCACCGACCGCTATTCCGCCTCGAAGGGCATCGCCGGCCTGCGCCGCGCCCAGGCGCATTACTATCAGCGCCGCTTCGGCGTCACGCTGAACCCCGATACGCAGGTCGTCGCGACGCTCGGCTCGAAGGAAGGCTTCGCCAATATGGCGCAGGCCATCACCGGCCCGGGCGACGTCGTACTCGTGCCCAATCCGAGCTATCCGATCCACGCCTTCGGCTTCCTGATGGCGGGCGGCGTGATCCGCTCGGTTCCGGCCGAGCCGACGCCGGCCTTCTTCCCGGCGGTCGAGCGGGCGATGGCGCATTCGGTGCCGAAGCCGATCGCGCTCGTCACCTGCTACCCGGCGAACCCGACCGCCTATACCGCCTCGCTCGATTTCTACCGCGATCTCGTCGCCTTCGCGAAGCGGCACGAGCTGATCCTGCTCTCCGATCTCGCATATGCCGAGGTCTATTTCGACGAGAACGATCCGCCGCCCTCGATGCTGCAGGTGCCGGGCGCGATCGACGTCGCCGTCGAGTTCACCTCGATGTCGAAGACCTTCTCCATGGCCGGCTGGCGCATGGGCTTCGCCGTCGGCAACGAGAAGCTGCTGGCGGCGCTGGCGCGGGTGAAGTCCTATCTCGACTACGGCGCCTATACGCCGATCCAGGTCGCGGCCGCGGCGGCGCTGAACGGCCCGGACGACTGCATCCGCGAGATGCGCGAGACCTATCGCAAGCGCCGCGATGCGCTGGTCGAGAGCTTCGGCAAGGCCGGCTGGGAGTTCCCGGCGCCGCAGGCCTCGATGTTCGCCTGGGTGCCGATCCCGGAAAAATTCCGCCATCTCGGCTCGCTCGAGTTCTCCAAGCTGCTGATCGAGAAGGCCGAGGTCGCGGTCGCGCCCGGCATCGGCTTCGGCGAGCATGGCGACGACTATGTCCGGATCGCCATCGTCGAGAATGAGCAGCGCATCCGCCAGGCGGCACGCAATGTCGGCCGCTTCCTGAAGAGCGCCGACCAGACCCTGCACAACGTCATCCAGATGCCGAAGGCGGGGTAGGGTAGGACTCCGTTCGACAACCATCACGCTGGTCCAGCTCGTCATGCTCGCCCTTGTGGCGGGCATCCACGTCTTGAACACCACGTGCGATCTGCGACGCGAAGGCGTGGATGGTCGGGACAAGCCCGACCATGACGAGGAGGGCGCCGCTCAGGGGCGTGGGCGATCGTCCCGGAAAGACGGCAGCGGTGTTGCGCGCCGGCACTGGACCAGGCCGCCGAAACATGGGAACCCAAGCGCCGGGCGGATAGCAGGGACTGAGCGCGCATCATGCTCTCGAAGGGCCGGTTGATCGGGATCGTGTTCGGCCTGTTCGCGCTGGTCTGCCTGTTCGCGACCTATGACTTCTCGCGTGGCCGCACCACCGACACCGACTCGGCCCTGATCGCCGAGGTGCTGACCGCCTCGCGCGCCAAGGAATGCGGCCGCGACGCCAGCGAGATCGCCGCCAAGTATTTCCCGACCGGCATGGGCCGCGCCGAGGCCGAGCAATTGCTGGCGCAGACCCTGATCCGGGCGCCGAAGCCTTGGTTCTGGAAGCCGGTCGACGAGAATTCGACCCAGGCGGACGGCGACAGCGTCGAGGCGCTGCGCACCATCAAGATCACCGCCTTCGGCAACCAGCTGCTGCGGCTCTATCTCGGTTTCGAGGGCGGCAAGCTCAACAAGCTCGCCGCCGAGGTCGTCTGCCGTTTCGAGTGAGCGCTCTCAGACCGCGCCGGTGAACTCGCCTCGCGCCGGGTAGTCGTTCTTGATGACGAAATCGAGCGCCGCGACCATTTCGGCGAAGTTCGGCCGCACGAACGGCATCGACTGGACGGAGAGATAATAGAGGGTCCGGTCGGGACGGACGAGGAACACGCCGGGTTCGGAGAAGAGCGCCGGCTCCTCGATGCCGATCGAGGTCTTGCCGCGGGAGGCTGAAATGTAGAGCCCCCATTCGCGCGCCTTGGTCGGGGCAAGCCCGTATCCGATCCTGAGGTGGTCGGCGCCGATCTTCTTCGCCATCTCGCCGGCACGCTCCGGCCCGTCGCTGCTGATCGCGACGGTCTCGACGCCGCGGCTGGCGAAGTCCGGAGTCAGGCGTTCGAGTTCTTTCAGATAGTTGGCGCAGATCGGGCAGTGCAGGCCCCGGTAGAAGCAGATCAATGTGAAGCGCTCGGGCGTGGCCGCCTGGAGGTCGAAGCGACCATGCGCGAGCGTATCGACGGAGAGAGATGGTACGAGCTGGCGCGGGGTGAGCATCGGAAGAACCTCGTGTGATTGCGACTATCGCCTGAAATTTGCATATTATCGGGTACGAAAGGTTCCAATCGCATGATCGAGAATCCCGCTATCCGGCGCGATCGCCTGTCGAGCTTCTTTGCGGCCTTCGACGTTGCGGCGGAGCAGGCAATGCCGGAAGCCGCCAATCTGCTCCTGCTCGGGCAGGCGGGAGAGCTGCGCTCGCTGGTTTTCCTGCCGCATGCGCCGGCTGCGGCGAATCCGGGTGAAGAGGTGCTGGCTGCGGTCAGCATCGACTTCGGCGGCCCGGCCAACCCGCTGATCGCGGCGCTGCCGGACCGGGTCGAGCTCGCTTTCGAGGCGGCGCCGGCGATGCGCGCGGTTGCCGATCTTCTGGCTACGGAAGCGTCTGCCCGGCGCTGCGGCCGGCAGATCGCGCTCGACAATCTCTGCAGGCTGCTTCTGCTCCTGCTTTTGCGCCATATGATCGACGAGGGCTCGGCCCGGCCGGGGCTGCTGGCAGGGCTGTCGCATCCGCAGCTGTTTCCGGCGCTCGTCGCGATGCAGGAAGCCCCGGCGCATGGCTGGAGCGTCGACGAGCTCGCCGCGATCGCCGGCATGTCGCGGACACGGTTCATGGCATTGTTCCCGCGCGTGCTCGGCACGACCCCGATGGCTCATCTGGCGCATTGGCGAATGGTGCTGGCCCGGCGCGAGCTCGAACGGGGCAGCCGCGTCAAACTGGTCGCGCGGCGTATCGGCTACAGCAGCGCCGCCGCATTCTCTCGCGCCTATCAGCGAACCTTCGGCGAGCCGCCGATCCTGATGCGTCAGGAGCATGCCGTGCCGGGGCGGGCAGCTCTCACGTCTCGATGACGCAGAAGCGGATTCCGTCCGGATATTCCGTGGCACGTCGCGCACGCCCCAGACGATCGATCCGACCTTCAGAATCGTGATCTCTCCGCATTACCTACTCAATCCGGCGCTTCCGGACAGGTTCCCTCCACCCCTTCGCCGTTGACTCCCCGCGCGCCTCATGCGACCCCGCCGCCCATGACCATGCACGCTGCTCCCTCAGAGATCAGGCCCCTGCGCGTCGGCATCGCCGGCCTGGGAACAGTCGGCGCGTCGGTCGCCGGCATTCTGAAGCGCCAGGAGAACGCGCTCGCCGCCCGCTGCGGCCGCCCGATCCGCGTGACGGCGGTCTCGGCCCGTGATCGCAACCGCGACCGCGGCATCGATCTTTCCGGCTTCGCCTGGTTCGACGATCCCGTGGCGCTCGCTGCGTCCTCCGAGATCGACTGCCTGGTCGAATTGATCGGCGGCTCGGACGGCCCGGCCAAGCAGGCCGTCGAGACCGCGCTCTTCGCCGGCAAGCATGTCGTCACCGCCAACAAGGCCCTGCTCGCGGCCCATGGCATCGCGCTTGCCGAGCTCGCCGAGAGCAAGGGCGCGGCGCTCGCCTTCGAGGCGTCCTCGGCCGGCGGCATCCCGGTGGTGAAGACGCTGCGCGAGGCGCTCTCGGGCAACAATGTCAGCCGGCTCTACGGCATCCTCAACGGCACCTGCAATTACATCCTCTCGCGCATGGAACTGGAGGGGCTGACCTTCGAGGCCTGCCTGAAGGATGCCCAGCGCCTCGGCTATGCCGAAGCCGACCCGACCTTCGACGTCGAGGGTTTCGACACCGCCCACAAGCTCGCCATCCTGACCAGCCTCGCCTTCGGTACGAGGATCGACGCCGAAGCGATTCATGTCGAAGGCATTTCTTCGATCACGCCGCTCGACCTGAAGATGGCCGACGAACTCGGCTACCGGATCAAGCTGCTCGGCGTCGCCGAGCGCACCAAGACTGGTATCGAGCAGCGCGTCCACCCGACCATGGTGCCGAAATCCTCCGCGATCGCGCAGGTGATGGGCGTGACCAATGCGGTTACGATCGACGCCGATGCGGTGCGCGAGATTACCCTGGTCGGCCCCGGCGCCGGCGGCGGCCCGACGGCCTCCGCCGTGATCGCCGACATCGCCGATGTCGCCCGCGGCACGGCCGGCCAGCCCTTCGGCATGCCGGTGGCGCGGCTGGAGCAGCCGACCCGCGCGCCGATGCAGCGCCATGAGGGCGGCTACTATATCCGCCTCGCTGTCGCCGATCGTCCCGGCGCTGCGGCTGCGATCGCGACCCGGATGGCGCAGGCCGACATCTCGCTCGAGAGCATCGTCCAGCGCCGCTCCGAGGTCGCTGCCCAGCAGGACCCCGGCGGACGTTCCGGCGCGCCGGTTCCGGTCGTGCTGATCACCTACGCCACCAGCGAACAGGCCATCCGCGGCGCCCTGGAGAAGGTCAGCGCCGACGGCCATATCGCCGAGGCGCCGCAAGTCATCCGCATCGAGCGGGAGTGAGCATGATCGGCGCGGTCGTCGACGGCTTCGCCATATCCTCGCCAATCCGCTCGCTATTCACCTTGCCCACCCGCTCATCGCGCTAGGGAGTCCCCATGTCCGAAGACCTCCGCATCTCGCCCGACCAGATCATCGAGCGCTATCTCTCGATGGAACTCGTGCGCGTCACCGAGCGCGCCGCCGTTTCCGCCGCGCGCTGGCGCGGCCATGGCAATGAGAAGGCGGCTGACCAGGCGGCGGTCGACGCGATGCGGCGCGAGCTCAACCGCCTGCCGATCGACGGCGAGATCGTCATCGGCGAGGGCGAGCGCGACGAGGCGCCGATGCTCTTCATCGGCGAGAAGGTCGGCCTCGGCACCGGTCCCAAGGTCCATATCGCCGTCGATCCGCTCGAGGGCACGACGCTCTGCGCCAAGGACATGCCCGGCTCGATCGCGGTGATGGCGATGGCCGGCGCTGGCCAGCTGCTCTACGCTCCCGACGTCTATATGGACAAGATCGCGATCGGCCCCGGCTACCCCGAGGGCATCGTCGATCTCGATGCCAGCCCGGCCGACAACGTCAATGCGCTCGCTCGCGCCAAGGGTGTCAAGCCGCACGAGATCAACACGCTGATCATGGATCGGCCGCGCCACGAGAAGCTGATTGCCGAGGTCCGCAAGACCGGTGCCTCGATCCGCCTGATCACCGATGGCGACGTCGCCGGCGTGATCTTCTGCACCGAGCCGGAGAAGACCGGCATCGACCTCTATCTCGGCATCGGCGGCGCGCCCGAGGGTGTCCTCGCCGCGGCGGCGCTGCGCTGCGTCGGCGGCCAGATGCAGGGCCGCCTGATCCTCGACACCGAGGAGAAGCGCAAACGCGCCGCGACCATGGGCGTCAAGGACCCGAACAAGAAGTACGACATGGCCGAGATGGCCTCGGGCGACGTCATCGTCTGCGCCACCGGCGTCACCGATGGTGGCATGCTCTCGGGCGTGCGCTTCGGGCCGGAAGTGATCGAGACCGAGACGATCGTCTATCGTTCGATCACCGGCACGGTCCGCCGCATCTATGGCGAGCACCGCGAATTGTCGAAATTCAAGCTCGACTGAGCGCATAGCTCATTGTGACAGGCAGGCCCGTTCCACCGAGACGTGGGGCGGGCCTTCTTTTTTCGGCTCGCTCAGTCCTGCAGCCTGCCGCCGGTGAGGGTGTGCTCGACACAGGCGTGGATATGCGTCGTCAGGACGTCGGTCGCGCGTGCGATGTCGCGGCGCATGGCGCAATCGAGCAGGATCTGGTGCTCCTGCGCCGCGATTTCGCCGCGGAAGATCACCGCGACCATCTGGTAGCGCAGATAGCGGTCATAGACTGAGGCATGCGTCTCCATCAGCACCTGCGAGCCGCAGGCCGAGACTAGCGCGTGATGGAACTCCCAGTCATAGCGCTTCCATAGTTCGGGATCGGCGCGGTCATTGTCGAGCATGCGCTTTTCCATCAGCGCCAGCTTGTGATGGGCGGCGACGACGCGGCCCTCCCATTCCATGTCACCGGCCGCGAAGGACTGGGCGAGGGCGTGCCCCTCCAGCAACAGGCGCAGCGCCGCGATTTCGCTCAGGTTCCTGGCCGAGACCGGCGCGACCATGAAGCCCTTCTGCCCCTCGGCCTCGACCAGACCTTCCGAGGAGAGCCGGTTCAGGATCTCGCGCAACGTGCTGATGCCGGTCCCGTAGGTCTCGCGCAGATCGTCGAGCTTGAGCCTTTGCGCCGGCGCGAGCCGTCCGAAGACGATGTCGGCGCGGATGCGGCGATAGGCGAGCTCTCCGATCGAGGCGGTCGGCGGCGCGTAGTTCAACATGCGTGGGTCCGTCCGGAACTGCGGCTGGCAGCGCAGCTTAGCCGCGGAGCAGGCGAGGCACAATTGCTCTGGTGAAATGAAAATCATCAGAGGAAACTCAAAATACCAGTTGATTGCCGAATTGCCGTTGTGCATGGTCTGCCATGAAGCGGGGCCAACCCGCAGGGAGGAACGGCATGAAACAGGGAATCGACAGGCGCGCTCTGCTGGCGGCCGGTGGCGCGCTGGCACTGACGGGTGGTACGTCCTTCGCGCAGGCCAAGCCCAATCTGCGCTTTTCGGCAGTGTTCTCCGAGCAGGACATCCGCGCCGAGATGATGAAGAAGTTCGGCGAGGCCATCAAAGACGACTTCACGCTGCAGCCCTATTACGGTGGCAACCTGTTCAAGCAGGGCACCGAGCTGGTCGCCATGCAGCGCAACAACCTCGAAATGGGGAACATCGCGCCGCAGGACGTCTCCAATCAGATTCCGGCCTGGTCGATCGTCACCTCGGCCTATCTCTTCCGCGACGCCGACCATCTCAAGAAGGTCTTCGCCAGCCCGGTCGGCGCTGAGCTCAAGAAGATGGCCGAGGACAAGCTCAACATCAAAATCCTCGGGCCGACCTATTTCGGCGCCCGTCAGGTCGGCTTGAAGCCGAAGAAGAAGGTCAGCACTCCGGCCGATCTCGCCGGCGTCAAGCTGCGCATGCCGGGCGGCGACGCCTGGCAGTTCCTCGGCCAGTCGCTCGGCGCCAACCCGACACCGATGGCCTATGCCGAGGTCTATACCGGCCTGCAGAGCGGGGCGATCGACGGGCAGGACAACCCGTTGCCCAACGTCCAGAACATGAAGTTCTACGAGGTCTCCTCGCAGATCGTGCTGACCTCGCATCTCGTCGGCTTCGACCTGCTCTGCGTCACCAAGCGCGTCTGGGACGGCATGGATGCGAAGAAGCAGGCGGCTTTCCAGGCCGCGGCCGATGCCGCGATCGACTGGAGCACCAAGGAGCACCTCGCCAAGGAGGCCGAGCTGGTCGACTTCTTCAAGAAGCAGGGACTCGAGGTCTATACGCCCGACCTCAAGGCCTTCCGCGACTTCGCGCAGAAAAAGTATCTGGAATCAGAGCTGGCCAAGGGCTGGGTGCCCGGCATGATCGACAAGATCAACGCGCTCTAGGCGCGACTGAGGTCAAACGCTGGCTTCTCGGGGCCGGCGTGGCCCGCCGAGGGAGGGGCCGGCGGGCCGAATTTCACCGGAGGGGCGATGCCGAACTCGCTGAAAGCACTCGGCGCCTTCATGGCGCGCCGGGCCGAGAATCTGCTCGCGCTGATGCTCGGCACGATGTTCCTCGTCTTTCTGGTGCAGATCGTCTTCCGCTATCTGCTCAATTTCCCGATCGGCTGGACGCACGAGATCAGCGTCATCCTCTGGCTCTGGCTCGTGCTGTTCGGTGCCGGCTTCGTCCTGCGCGAGAGCGAGGAGATCCGCTTCGACATCATCTATGGCGCCGTCGGGCCGGGCCCGCGCCGGGTGATGGCGCTGATCACGTCGGTCGCGCTCGTCGTCCTCTATGTGATCTCGCTGCCGGCGATGGCCGACTACGTCGCCTTCATGAAGGTCGAGCGCACTGCCTATCTGAAGATCCCGTTCAACTGGGTCTATGCGATCTACATCGCCTTCGCGGTCGGCGCGATCATCCGCTATCTCTGGCTCGGCTTCAGCGCCTTGCGCGGCAAGGCGCCGGAGGCCTTCGATCCGACCACGGCGGGCTCGGGGGTATGAGCACGCCGTTCTCCCTCGCCATCCTCGCCATCGTCACGCTCTCGCTGCTCGGCCTGCCGATCGGCCATGCGATGATCGCCGGCTCGATCCTCTACCTTCTCGTCGCCGGGCAGGACCTCTCCATCGCCGCCGAGCAATTGCTCAACGGCATGTACACCAACTATGTCATCCTCGCCGTGCCGCTCTTCATCCTGGCGGCGGAGCTGATGAACATCGGCTCGATGACGGAACGCCTGCTGCGCTTTTGCGATGCGCTGGTCGGCCGCTTCAGGGGTGGGCTCGCCCATGTCAACATCGTCCAGAGCGTGATCTTCGCCGGCATGTCCGGTTCGGCCATCGCCGACGCTGCCGGCACGGGCCGGATGATGCAGGCGATGATGACCAAGGACGGCAAGTATCCGCCGGCCTTCGCCGCGGCGCTGACCGCCGCCTCCTCGGTGATCGGGCCGATCATCCCGCCCTCGATCCCGATGGTGCTCTACGCGCTGGTCTCGGATGCCTCGATCGGCTTCCTCTTCCTCGGCGGCGTCATTCCCGGTCTGCTGATGGCGCTGGCGCAGATGGTGATCGTCGCCTCGGCCGCCAGGCGCCGCAACTTCCCGGTCGAGCCGCCGATCCCCCTGCGCCGCCTGCCGGGCATCACCTGGCGCGCCTTGCCGGCATTGATGATGCCGGTCGTGCTGCTCGGCGGCATCTATGGCGGCGCGACCACGCCGACCGAGGCCGCCGCCGTTGCAGCCGCCTATGCGCTCGCCGTCTCGGTGCTGCTCTATCGCAGCGTCAGTTTCCGCGCCTTCTACGGTTCGCTCGCCTACAGCGCCCGGACCACCGCCTCGATCGGCATGCTGATCGCCGGCGCGCTGGTCTTCAACTATGTCGTCACCGTCGAGAACATCCCCGACAGCCTGCGCGTGTTGCTCGCCGGCTGGAACCTGTCGCCGCTCGGCTTCCTCATCCTGGTCAATCTGCTGCTGCTGATCCTCGGCTGTTTGCTCGAGGGCACCGCGATCCTGCTCATCGTCGTGCCGGTGCTGATCCCGACTGCCAAGGCGCTCGGCATCGACATGGTGCATTTCGGCGTCGTCGTGATCGTCAACATCATGCTCGGCCTGATCACGCCGCCCTACGGCCTCCTGCTCTTCATCATGACCAACATCGCCGAGGTGCCGCTGCGCCAGATCGTGCGCGAATGCATGCCCTTCCTCGGCGCCATGCTGGTCGCGCTGGCGCTGATCACCTTCTTCCCCAGCCTCGTGCTCTGGCTGCCGCGCCTGATGGGCTACCAGGGCTGACAAGAGGACCGTTCCCGTGAGCAAGCCGATCTACGTCCTCAACGGCCCCAATCTGAACCGGCTCGGCACGCGCGAGCCGCAGATCTATGGCTCCACCACGCTCGCCGAGGTCGAGACGATGTGCGTTGAGGCTGCCGGCGGGCGCGAGATCGTCTTCCGCCAGAGCAATCGCGAATACGAGCTGATCGACTGGATCCACGAGGCGATCGACCAGGGCGCCGCGATCATCATCAACCCCGCCGCCTATTCCTTCACCTCGATCGCGATCCTCGACGCTCTGAAGATGTTCCCGGGGCCGATCGTCGAGCTCCACATCTCGAACATCCACCGCCGCGAGCCGCACTACCACAAATCCTATGTCTCGCTCGCCGCGACGGCGGTCATCGCCGGGCTGGGGCCGCAGGGCTACGCGGTCGCGGTGAAGGCGGCGATCGACCTTGCGGGCCGCGCCGGCTGATACCAATCAGCGCGCTGTCATCACGGCGCGCGTGAAACCGGGTTCGACGAAGGGGACACTGCCGTCGGGCAGGCCGAGGATGCGGTCGACTGCGATGCCGTAAAAGTGTAGGCGCCGGTCGAGCTCGTCGATCGCCGCATCCTCCTCGGCCGTGCCCGATGCGGCGATGGTGCGCGCCATGATGTCGTGCGTGCTCGCGCCGATATGCAGGATGATGTCCGCCGCGGCTTCCGGCTCAGGCACCGCGAACACGCCTTCCGCCGTGCCTTCGACGATGATGCGGGTCAGGACCGGCCGCATCACCGCGATCGAGGCGGCGTTGATCCTGTGGTAGAGCAGGAGGTTCTCGGGCCGGAAGATGACGTCGAAGGCGGCGCGCAGCTTCGGCGCGTCCTCGCGCTTCATCTGGCGTGAGCGGGCGAGGAAAGCGTTCAAGCGTTCGAGTGCGCCGAGCGCGGGGTCGTCGAGGATGTCGCGGACGCGCGCGACGGCGTCCTGCGCCAGCCGGGCGGTGATCCCCTCCAGCAGATCCTCCTTGGCCGAGAAGTGGTGGTAGAAGCCGCCCTTCGAGATGCCGACCTTGGCGATCACGTCGTTGACCGTCGTCCGCTCGTAGCCGCGCTCGAAGAACAGCGCCTGGGCGCCGTCGAGGATCTCGTTCCTGCGATCATCCGCGGACTTCACGATACGGGGCATCCAACACGCTTTCTCTTGACGACCGACCGTCGGTCTGTAAAATGACCGACGGTCGGTCTTTCGCGATTGTGCGCGCAAGACGCTGCCGGCGCAACGCGTTCGACTCGCGATGATCGCGAGCAGGGCAGGCCGGCGTGATGCCTCCTGCGGGGGATGTCGTGAAGTTCTCTCGTCTTCTTCTTGCCGCCGCGGCCATCGCCGCCGCTGGCGGCGCCTACTGGTTCCTGACCAAGCCGGCTGCGGTTGCCGCCGTCGCACCCAAGCGCGGCGATGCCGCCGAGATCGTCTACGCCACCGGCACGGTCGAGCCGCGCAACTGGGCCAAGGTCGCGGCGCTGGTGCGCGAGCGCATCGTCGAGCGCTGCGATTGCGAGGGCCAGCGCGTGGAGCAGGGGCATGTCCTCGCTCGCCTCGACAGCGTCCAGGCCGAGGCGACCCTGGCCGAACTCAAGGCCCGCCAGAAGCTCGCCACCGCCGAGCACGACCGGCTCGCGGTGCTGGTCGAGCGCAATGTCGGGAGCCAGCAGGCGCTCGACCGTGCCCGCAGCGAGATGAGCCAGGCCTCGGCGCTGATCGCCGGCCAGTCCGCCCGTCTGGAGAATTATATCCTGCGCGCCCCGATGCGCGGCACGGTGCTGCGCCGCGACGGCGAGGTCGGCGAGATCGCCGAGCCCGGCACCGTCCTGTTCTGGATCGGCGAGGCCAGGCCGCTGCGCGTCGTCGCCGAGGTCAACGAGGAGGATATCCCCCAGGTCAAGCCCGGCCAGCGCGCCCTGATCCGGGCCGACGCCTTCCCCGGCCGGACGCTGGAGGGCACCGTCGACAGTATCACGCCCAAGGGCGATCCCGTTGCCAAGACCTATCGCGTCTACCTCGCTCTGCCGGACGATGCGCCCCTGCTGATCGGCATGACGGTCGAGCTCAACATCATCGTGCGGGTGGCGAAGGAGGCCCTGCTGCTGCCGGTCGCCGCCGTGCAGGGCAATGCCGTCTTCGTCGTCGACGGCGACCGCGCCCGCCGCCGCGAGCTCGCGATCGGTATTCGCGGCACCGGCGATGTCGAGGTGCTTTCGGGGCTGACGGAAGAGGCGCGGGTCGTCATGCCCTATCCCGACAAGCTCGGCGACGGCGCCCGGGTTGCGCCGGCAGGAGGCTGAAGCCATGCGGCTGATCCTCGCTTTGGCCCTGACGCATATCCGCGGCCGCGGCCGGCAGACCCTGGTCGCGATCATCGGCGTCGCGCTCGGTGTCGGCTTCTCGATCGCCATGGCCTCGCTGATGCAGGGCGGCGAGGACGATTTCGTCGCGCGCCTCGTCGACACCATGCCGCATGTCGACATCACCGACGAGTATCGCAGCGCCCGCCGTCAGCCGGCGCAGGATGCCTTCGCCGCCGTTCACATCGCCGGCCTGCGGCCGAAGGACGACCGGCGCGGCATCCTGAACCCGACCGAGGCGGTGGCGATGCTCAGGGCCTGGGTGCCGGGGCGGCTCGCGCTCAGCCTGAAGACGCAAGGCGTGGTGCGCTATTCCGGGCGCGATGTCGGCATCGCCATCATCGGCATCGAGCCGCAGGCCGAGATGCAGGTCTCCTCGCTCGCCAAGGATTTCCGCCAGGGCAGCTTCACCTCGCTGATCGCCGGCGGCAACAACATCGTCGTCGGCGACAAGCTGGCGCAGCGCCTCGGCGCCGATCTCGGCACCACGGTGACCGTCGTCTCCTCGACCGGCCAGAGCCGCGCCTTCAAGATCGTCGGCCTGTTCCACACCGGCACCACCGCCCGCGACGAGGGCGAGGGCTATGTCCTGCTCAAGAACGCCCAGATCCTCAGCGAGCGCCCCAACGCGATCAACGAGATCAGGCTGAAGCTCGACGACCCCAACGCCGCGCCGCAGGTGGCGCGCCGGGCCGAGGCGCAGCTCGGCTACAAGGCGATGGCCTGGCAGGAGGCGAACGAGTCGCTGCTCGAGGCGCTCGTGATCCGCAATGTGATCATGTATACGGTCGTCGGCGCGATCCTGCTGGTGGCCGGCTTCGGCATCTTCAACATCATCTCGACCATCACCCATGAGAAGGCGCGCGACATCGCCATCCTGAAGTCGCTCGGCTTCACGCAGACCGATATGCGCCGCCTCTTCCTGCTCGAAGGGCTGGCGCTCGGCGCCGGCGGCTCGCTGGTGGGCTGGGCGGTCGGCTTCCTCCTCTGCTTCGCGCTCTCGCTGGTCCGCTTCGAATTGTCGGGCGCCAATGTCGCGCAGGAGATCACCCGCCTGCCTTTGGCCTGGAGCATCTGGCACTACCTGATCGCCGCCGGCTTCGCGCTCGTCTCGGCGGGAGTTGCCGGCTACCTGCCAGCCCGGCAGGCGGCGCGGCTCAACCCGGTCGACATCATCCGGGGCGCAACATGAGTGCCCTGATCGAGATAAAAGGCCTGACCCGCATCCTGCCTGCCGCAGTGCCAGTGACGCTGGTCGAGGACATCAGCCTGGCGATCGGGGCGGGCGAGCTCGTCGCGATCACAGGCCCGTCGGGGTCGGGCAAGTCCTCGCTGCTCTATCTGCTCGGGCTGCTCGACAAGGCGACTGGCGGCACGCTCGCCATCGAGGGCAGGGATACGGCCGGACTCAGCGAACGCGAGCGGGCTGGAATCAGGCTGGCGACGCTCGGCTTCGTCTTCCAGTTCCACTTCCTGCTGCCGGAATTCACCGTGCGGGAGAATGTCGAGATTCCGATGCGCCGGCTCGGCCGGCTCGGTGCGACCGCTATGCGCGAGCGCTCGACCGAGCTGCTGAGCGCGCTCGGCCTCGCAGACCATCTCGACAAGCGGCCGGACCAGCTCTCGGGCGGCCAGCGCCAGCGTGTCGCCGTCGCCCGTTCGCTCGCCAACGACCCGCCGCTGATCCTCGCCGACGAGCCGACCGGCAGCCTCGACAGCAAGAATTCCGATCAGGTCTTTGCTATTCTCGATGCGCTGGTGCGCGAGCGCGGCAAAACCGTGATCGCCGTGACCCACGATACCGAGATGGCCGCGAAGGCGAGCCGGCGCATCCATCTCGTCGACGGCCGGCTGGCGAAGAGCTGAGCCGCCGGTCAGTCGTCCGCGTCGGCCTCGGCTTCGGCCTTCCGCCGGAACCCCGTCGCCAGCACATAGAGCTCGGAGGAATCGGCCCGGCTCGCCGCCGGCTTGATGTTGCGCACCAGGGTGAAGTCACGCTTGAGCTGCGTCAGCAGATTGGCCGAATCGCCGCCCTGGAACAGCTTCGCGAGGAAGAAGCCGCCAGGCGCCAGCACGTCATTGGCGAACTCGATTGCCGCCTCGGCGAGGCCGATGATCCTGAGGTGGTCGGTCTTCTTGTGGCCGGTGGTGTTGGCGGCCATGTCGGACATGACGCCGTCGGCCTTGCCGCCGAGCTTCTCCATCAGCAGGGCAGGGGCTTCCTCCGCCATGAAGTCGAGCTGGATCAATTCGACATGCGGGATCGGGTCGACCGGCAGCAGGTCGATGCCGATGATCTTGCCCTTGCCCTTGTCGAGGCCGACCTTGGCGCCGGCGACCTGGCACCAGCCGCCCGGCGCGCAGCCGAGATCGACCAGCTTCTGGCCGGGTTTCAGGAATTTGTAGCGCTCGTCCATCTCGGCGAGCTTGAAGGCCGCGCGCGAGCGATAGCCCATCTCGCGCGCCCGCTTCACATAGGGGTCGTTGAGCTGGCGCTCGAGCCAGAGCTGTGAGGAGTGGCTGCGCTTGGCGGGCTTCTTGACCTTGATGCGCAGGTCGCGTGCGCCACCGCCGGATTTCGTCGTCGTCATTGCCTTCGGCGCCACCAGGCGCGGTCCTCATGCATCATCCTGAGCAGGATGCCTTCGCGCAGGCCGCGATCGGCGATGCGCACTTTCGGGCTCGGGAAGGCGCGCCTTATCGCCTCGAAGATGGCGCAGCCGGCGAGCACCAGATCGGCCCGCTCGCGGCCGATGCAGGCATTGGCCTGACGCTGGGCATAGTCCATCGCGACGAGCTCGTCGATGACGCTGCAGATGTCGCCATCCTGCATCCACAGCCCGTCGACCTGACGCCGGTCATAGCGCGGCAGCCGCAGATGGATGCCGGCGACGGTCGTCACCGTGCCGGAGGTGCCGAGCAGGTGGAAATTGGGCGCATTGCGCGCCGCTGCTGCCTTCGCCGCGAACGGCGCCAAGGCCTCGCTGCAATCATCGACCATGCGCTCGAACTTCTCGCGCCCGACCTCGACGCCGCCGTAGCGCTCGGCCACCGACACGACGCCGATCGGCAGCGAGGCCCATTCGCGGATGCGCTGGGCCGGGTCGCGCCCGGCCTCGCGCCCGCCGAGCCAGACGATCTCAGTCGAGCCGCCGCCGATATCGAAGACGATCACCGCGCCCGCCTCGGGCGCCGCCAGCGCGGCACAGCCGGTGACCGCGAGCGAGGCTTCCGTGCGCTGGTCGACGATCTCGAGGTTCAGCCGCGCCTCCTCACCGACGCGGCGGACGAACTCGACCCCGTTGGTCGCCGCCCGGCAGGCCTCGGTGGTGATCAGGCGGGCGCGGGTGACGCCGCGATGATCCATCTTGCTCTTGCAGACCTTGAGCGCCTCGACGGCGCGGTCCATTGCATCCTCGCAAAGCCTGCCGCTGGCGGTGAGGCCTTCGCCGAGCCGCACGATCCGCGAGAAGGCGTCGACGACACGGAAGCCGTGCTGCGCCGGCCGCGCGATCAACAGGCGGCAGTTATTGGTGCCGAGATCGAGCGCGGCATAAGTCGTCGGGGGAGGGCGCTGGAACGGGGCCGGAGCAAACCGAGCCGCGTCCGGCGGCGCGGGCCGCTCGCCCGGTAGTGGGACCGCCGCCACGAGGGGGCGGTCGGAGTCCTGGCGGTCTTCGACCGTCACTTGCTAACCCTTCGCCGGTCAGGGCCGTCATCGTGGCCTGCCGACAGTCCAGCACGACACTGGAACGTTTCCATTCGAAGGGCAGCGTAACAACAGCACGCGGCCCCTGCCAAGCATAACCTGTGGCGAAACTGCGGCGGGCCTCCGCTGTGCTTGCGTGAGCCCAATCTTCACGGCAAAGCTCGGTTCCGGCCGGCCTTTTGAAACCGGCGGCGACCAATCGGGAGAAACGGCATGGCGGCGCGGCGCATGATTCTGGCGATTGACCAGGGCACGACGTCTTCCCGCGCCATCCTGTTCGACGAGAATCTGCAGCCGGTCGCCAGCGCCCAGCAGGAGTTTGCGCAGCATTACCCGGCTTCAGGCTGGGTCGAGCACGAGGCCGAGGATCTCTGGGAGAGCACGCTCTCGGTCTGCCGGCAGGCGTTGGCGCGCGCCGAGGCGCGGGCAGGGGAGGTCGCGGCGATCGGCATCACCAACCAGCGCGAGACCACTCTGGTCTGGGACCGCAAGACCGGTCAGGCGATCCACCGCGCCATCGTCTGGCAGGACAGGCGCACCGCCGAGCGCTGCGCAGCGCTGGAGGCGGAGGGACACGGTAGGCTCGTCACTGAGCGCACCGGGCTGCGCATTGATCCCTATTTCTCCGGCACCAAGATCGCCTGGATCCTCGACCACGTCCCCGGCGCCCGTGAACGAGCACGCCGCGGCGAGCTCGCCTTCGGCACGGTCGACAGCTTCCTGCTTTGGCGCCTGACCGGCGGGCGCGTCCATGCCACAGACGCGACCAACGCCTCGCGCACCATGCTGTTCGATATCCATAAGGGGGGTTGGGACGAGGAATTGCTGGCGCTGCTCGACATTCCCGCGGCGATGCTGCCTGACGTCCGCGACTGCGCCGCCCATTTCGGCGACAGCGAGCCCGGCCTGCTCGGCGGCGCGATCGCGATTCGCGGCATTGCCGGCGACCAGCAGGCGGCGACCGTGGGCCAGGCCTGCTTCGAGCCCGGCATGCTGAAGTCGACCTATGGCACCGGCTGCTTCGCGCTGCTCAACACCGGCACCAGGGCCGTCACCTCGCAGAATCGCCTGCTCTCGACCATCGCCTATCAGCTCAAGGGTGTGCGCCACTACGCGCTGGAGGGCTCGATCTTCATCGCCGGCGCGGCGGTGCAATGGCTGCGCGACGGCCTCGGCATCATCGAGAAGGCCTCCGACAGCGGCCCGCTCGCGGCCAAGGCCGATCCCGGCCAGCAGGTCTATCTGGTGCCGGCCTTCACCGGCCTCGGCGCGCCGCATTGGGACGCCAATGCCCGCGGCGCCATGTTCGGCCTGACCCGCAACACCGGCCCGCGCGAATTCGCCCGCGCCGCGCTCGATTCGGTCTGCTTCCAGACGCTGGACCTGCTCGAGGCGATGCGCTCCGACTGGCCAGAGGCTGATGGCGCCGAGACGGTGCTGCGTGTCGATGGCGGCATGGTCGCCTCCGACTGGACGATGCAGCGCCTCGCCGACATCCTCGCCGCCCCGGTCGACCGGCCGCAGGTGCTGGAAACCACCGCGCTGGGCGCCGCCTATCTCGCCGGGCTCGACGCCGGGCTGCTGCCGGAGCCGACACAGTTCGCCGATCGCTGGCGGCTGGAGCGGCGATTCTCCCCTAGCCTCGCCGAGGAGACCCGCCGCAACCATGTCGCCGGCTGGCGCGACGCGGTCAGGCGCACGCTCAGTGCGGGCTGACGCAATCTCGCTTGCGAAAGCCCATCCCGTGCGGCGTGAGCGATCTTTCGGAAGCGGCATGGAAGCTGGCGTGAACAGCTTGCATGTCTAAATCGTCACAGAAGGCTTGCAACCGGGCGCGAGGTTGTTTAGATCGCCGCCATCCGACGCGTCGCAGACAACGCGCCCGTTGGGGGATCGTCTAACGGTAGGACCCCAGACTCTGACTCTGGTTGTCTAGGTTCGAATCCTAGTCCCCCAGCCACTTCACTAAGTGGTTGATTTTAAAGAGAAATCTAAAAGCGCCGTAACAGTCATCCGTAGCAACCGGACGTGGCGCGACAGGCCGCCGCACCTATCAGAAGCGCCGTCGCTTAAACGCCGCGACATCAGCCACCGTCAGCTTGAGCCACTCCATTCGCTCGCCGGTCGTGAGCAATATTCTGCACAAGTGCCAAAAAGGCGCGGTGATGAGAAAAATAATGCACATGCAGTTGAGCGGAGCCCTGATGTGCAGTATTCTTCTCATCGTCGATATGGCCCGCTGGGGAGGGCGGCATGATCCGAACTGCAGCAGAATTCGGCCGCCTCGTCCGCCAGCACCGCCAGGCAGCTGGTCTCACCCAGGACGAGCTTGCTGCCCGTTGCGGCGTGACCCGTCGCACGATCATCGATCTCGAGGCCGGCAAGGCCGGGACGCATCTCGGGAATGCTCTCGCGGCCGCCTACGAGGTCGGCCTTCGCTTTGCCACGCTTCCGCGTGAGTCGATATTGACCTGAGACCCTGATCTTCCTCCAGATTTGAGTAGAGTCCGTCACTCACGGAGACGGACGATGCGCCCCTCACGATTCACGGAAGAGCAGATCATC
>NZ_JBHSLW010000037.1:0-176200 GCF_042657265.1 Allobosea eneae | reverse complement strand
ATGGGGCGCTCCTCTCCAAAAACCGGCAGCATGAGCGCCAACCCTGGCCGAGCCCAGGCCCCGATTACCCCATCTCAACGACACGCTGTTCTCGACGCTCGTCGAGGCCCGCAGCGCCATCACCTCATGGAAGGAGGACTACAACCGCCACAGACCCCACTCGGCCCTCGGCAACATCACGCCCGCCGAGTTCGCCCTCAAATCCACGCTGGAAAAACAGGCCGCATGAGGCCAGAAACGAAACCCAGGACTCTCCCTCAGACCGGAGGAGAAAAGGGTCTCAGGTCAGACCCTCTACGCCCATGCCTTCTGGCTCAAGCCCGAGGCCGAGCGCTTCCTGCATCGCAACATCTTCTTCGAGCATGTCGCGATCGCCGGCGGGCTGATCCTCCTCGCCATTCTCTCGAGCCGGCAGGCGCGGGCCCGATGACACAGACCTCGCCCGGCTCCGCGCCGCCGGCCTCGGCTTTCACGCCGCTGCGCTATGCTGTCTTCGCCGTGCTCTGGGCCGCGACGATCCTCGGCAATATCGGCAGCTTCATGCGCGATGTGGCGAGCGCCTGGCTGGTCACCGAGATCTCCGGTTCGCCCGCGGCGGTGGCGATGGTGCAGGTCGCCGGCACGCTGCCGATCTTCCTGCTCGCGATCCCGGCAGGCGTCCTGTCGGACATCGTCGATCGCCGCAAGCTGCTGATCGGCGTGCAGCTTCTGCTCGGACTCGTCAGCGCCGTGCTGATGGGGCTGGCGCTCACTGGGCATCTCAGCGTCGCGCTGCTGGTCGGCCTGACCTTTCTGGGCGGCATCGGCGCGGCGCTGATGGGGCCGACCTGGCAGTCCATCGTCCCCGAGCTCGTGCCGAAGCCGGAACTGCGCAGCGCGGTCGCGCTCAATTCGCTCGGCTTCAACATCGCGCGTGCGCTCGGGCCGGCCTTGGGCGGCGCGATCCTCGTCGCGTTCGGCGCCGCCGCGACCTATGGCGCCGACGTGCTCAGCTATGTCTTCGTCATCGCGGCGCTGCTCTGGTGGCGGCGCCCGGCGTCGGCCGATGACGAGCTGCGCGAGCAGTTCGCCGGCGCCTTCCGGGCCGGGCTGCGCTATGCCCGGGCGAGCCGGGACCTTCACAGAGTCCTGTTGCGCGCGACGCTGTTCTTCCTGTCGGCCAGCGCGATCTGGGCGCTGCTGCCGCTGGTGGCGCGCCAGTTGCTGGGCGGCGGCGCCGGCTTCTACGGCCTCTTGCTCGGCGCCGTCGGCGCCGGCGCCATTGCCGGCGCGATGATCCTGCCCCGGCTGCGCGCCCGCCTGGGCGCCGACGGCATCATGCTGGCGGCCGGGCTGCTCGCCGCTTTCGTGACGGCGGCGCTCGCCGCCGCACCGCCGCAATGGCTGGCCGTCGCCTTGCTGCTGATCCTCGGCGGCGCCTGGATCGGCGCCCTGACGACGCTCAACGGCACCGTCCAGGCGGTCCTGCCGAACTGGGTGCGCGGCCGCGGACTGGCGATCTACCTCACCGTCTTCAATGGCGCCTCCGCTGCCGGTAGCCTCCTCTGGGGCGTCATCGCAGAGGCGCTCGGCCTCCAGGGCACGCTGATCGCGGCGGGGGTGGCGCTCGTCACGGTCTCGCTCGTCTCGACCAGGCTGCCGCTGCCGGCCGGCGAAGCCGATCTCACCCCGTCATCGCATTGGCCGGAGCCGGCGCTGGCCGAACCCGTCGCGCATGATCGCGGCCCGGTCACGGTCAGCATCGAATACCGGATTGCCCGCGAGAACCGCGCGGCCTTCCTGCAGGCGATCGCGAAGCTGGCGGCGGAGCGGCGGCGCGACGGCGCTTTCGCCTGGGGCGTCAGCGAGGATGCCGCCGATCCCGAGCGCATCGTCGAATGGTTCATGGTCGAGTCCTGGGCCGAGCATTTGCGGCAGCACCGGCGCGTCTCGCTCGCCGATGCCGATATCCAGGCCGAGATGGCGCGTTTCCATATCGGTCCCGAAAAGCCCGTGGTCCGCCATCTGCTGGGGCTGGCGGCTGGGGAGGGGCGCGGCACGTAAATGCGCAACCCGCTGTCCGGCGGGCGCATGATTTCGGCGACCCCGCGCGAGGACCCGAATGTCTGCTTAGAAGCAAAGACTAAATGTCCGGGAGCCATGCTGCCGCGGCCTGGCAGTCGGCTGGTGCGGTGGTATGGCGGTGCATCCCGGTGCGGCATTCGACAACGCTGTCCGCGCCCTCGCGGCGGAGCTATCACCGCCTGGGGTTACGTCGCCGCGAGGGTCCAGGGGCAATGTCGTTGCAGGCCGTCGCGCTGGCGCGCAGCGACGACTCCGCTCAGTGCGAAAGAAGGAGGGGCACGTCGCAGTCCTTGAGCAGTGACTGCGTTACGCCGCCGAGCAGGAGCTCGCGCAGCCGCGAATGCCGATAGGCGCCCGCTACGATCAGCCCCGCCCCAAGGCCGGCGGCATGCGATCTGATGACGTCGGCGACGTCTCCGGAACCGGTCTCGGCGAGCTTGACCGTGACCTTGATCCCGTGCCGCGCCAAATGCGGCGCCAGTTCCGTTCCGGGGAGAGTGCCTTTGAGCTCTTCTTCATCGGCAACGGACAGGATCTCGACCGCTTCCGCCGCCCGCAGGATAGGAAGGGCGTCGGCGACGGCGCGCGCTGCGCTCGCCCCGCCATCCCAGGCGATGAGCACATTCCGGGCATCAAAGCTGGCATGGCCCGGCGGGACGATGATCAGCGGCCGGCCGCTGTCGAAGAGAACGGCTTCGATCAGACCGCGATCGATTTCAGACACGGAGGCTTCGGCGTCGAGCACGGTGACGTCGGCGACGCGGGCGCGGCCGACCAGCCGATCCCGCATCTCGGCGAACCCGGACTGCTCAGTCTCCACGGTGGAGACCACGCCGGCGAAATCGGCCTCCGCTTTGGCCGTTTCAGCGAGTGCGGTCGTCAGCTTGGCGATCCGGCGATTCTCTGACGACATCAGCGCGCGCCCAAAATCGGCAACCGCCGAATAAGGGATCGCATAGCGTCGCGCAGCGGCCTCCACCGTCAGATGCGCGTCGGCCGCCTTGGCCAGGGATAGGGCATAGGCGAGCGCGACATGGGTTTCCTGGAGACCCTCTTCGGTGATCGCGACGAAAACGCTCTTGATGCCGGTCAGCATGCCGTACTCCATTGCTCTTGATGAGCTTTGTCGAGCGGCCCCGCTTCGGCCGCTCGCATTGGCCACTATGAGAGTACAATCGGTCGAGGCGGCTGCTCTTCTGGCCAGACGGTCCGGCGGGCCTATGTCCGGGGCGGCATCACCTGGCCCCTCCAGCAAGAGATTCCCAATCTCCGGACGCATGCGACCTAGACCTTCGCATTGCCCGACAAATGCCTCCGCCCGATAGCCCGCTCGCGCAACTCCATCGCATTGTTCTCAGCGAAGGTTGAGTGAAGAGCCGGCCGATTATCCGGCTCCGCGAGACCATCCCCGCAACGCGAGCAAGGAGCTTTCGTAATGAAGATCGTCGTTATCGGCGGCACTGGGTTGATCGGCACGAAGACCGTCGCGAGGCTGCGCAGCAAAGGGCACGAGGTGATCGCCGCGTCACCGAACAGCGGCGTCGACACCATCACCGGCAAAGGGCTGAGCGAGGCCCTCGCGGGAGCGCAGGTCGTGATCGACCTGGCGAATTCGCCTTCGTTCGAGGACAAGGCCGTTCTGGAGTTCTTCGAGACCTCCGGCCGCAACCTTCTCGCCGCCGGAAAGGCGGCTGGCGTGAAGCACCATGTCGCGCTCTCGGTGGTGGGCACCGGTCGCCTGCCCAAGAGCGGCTATCTGCGTGCCAAGATGGCTCAGGAAGACCTGATCCGCCAATCCGGCCTCCCCTACACCATCGTCCACTCGACGCAGTTCTTCGAGTTCCTGGGCGCCATCGCCCAGTCGGGGACGGCCGGGGACACGACCACGCTCCCTTCAGCCTACTTCCAGCCGATCGCATCCGACGACGTCGCCGACATCATGTCCGAGGTGGCGCTCTCCGCTCCTGCTAACGGCGTGATCGAGATCGCCGGGCCCGAACGTGTCCCAATGAACGACCTCGTCGCGCGGTTCCTGAAAGCGAGCAACGATCCGCGTAAGGTGATCGGCAGCACGCAGGCGCAGTATTTCGGTACGGAGCTTGACGACCGCTCGCTCGTCCCCGTCGGCGACAATCCGCGCATCGGCGCGATCGGCTTTGAGGACTGGTTCAGCCACGCCGCACATCCGCGGCACTGACGACGCGCGGCCCGCGCCGGGCCCAAGCGCAAACCGGGAGGACTGCACCGATGCATGACGACATTCCTCGCGCTGGCGGAGCATCGCGTCGCGATGTCTTGTCCGGCGCCCTGGCCACGACGGTTGCAACCGGTCTGTCACGGGCCGCGGCGGCGCGGGCGGACCAGAACTCTCCTTTTTCCGACCCGAGCAAAGGAACGCTGACCATGAGCACGATCACCACCAGGGACGGTGCGGCCATATTCTACAAAGACTGGGGTCCCAAGGACGCACCGCCGATTGTCTTCCACCATGGCTGGCCGCTCAGCGGTGACGACTGGGATGCCCAGATGCTCTACTTCCTGGGCAAGGGCTATCGCGTCATTGCTCATGACCGGCGCGGCCATGGCCGCTCGGCGCAGATCAGCGACGGTCACGACATGGACCACTACGCTGCCGATGCAGCTGCAGTGATCGACCATCTCGGGCTTACCGGCGCCGTCCATGTCGGACATTCCACGGGCGGCGGAGAGGCGGCTCGCTACGTCGCCCGCCATAGCCGGGGGCGCGCTGCCAAGCTCGTCCTGATCGGCGCCGTGCCGCCGATCATGGTAAAGACGCAGACCAATCCCGGTGGACTTCCGATCGACGTCTTCGACGGTTTGCGCGCCTCCCTTGCTAGCAATCGGGCGCAGTTCTACGTCGATTTCCCGTCGGGTCCATTCTACGGCTTCAATCGGCCCGGCGCGAAACCAATACCCGGCGCAATCCAGAACTGGTGGCGGCAGGGCATGATAGGCAGCGCCAAGGCGCATTACGAGGGCATCAAGGCATTCTCGGAGACGGATTTTACCGAGGACCTCAAGCTGATCGGCGTGCCGACCCTCGTCATGCACGGCACGGACGACCAAATCGTCCCGTTCGCCAATTCCGCACCGCTCTCCGCGAAAGTTCTGAAGAAGGGAACTCTCAAGGTCTACGAGGGCCTGCCACATGGCATGTGCACGACGCACGCCGAGCTGGTGAATGCCGACCTGCTCGCATTCATCAGGTCATAGGCTCGAGCTGTGCTCCAGCGAGAGCCTGATCGCCGGCCGGACCGCCCCTTACCGGTCGGCGATCACCCTTTCAGCCTCATCGCAAACGGAGGCCATGACCAATGAACAGCGCGGCTCAATCGTCCTGCCCCCGGCCGAATTCGTGGGTTGTGACTCTGGTCGCGGTTGCACGGGTCCGGACAGACCGTCTGCGGGTGCTTCGCATTTCCCGCCTCAAATTCAATCGTGGGAGGTACCGACCATGGACTTCAGCGGAGAAAACCGGACTGTCGCAGCGGCCGTCATCGCAATGGTGATCTTCAACGGGGCGTTCCTCTCCCTGAACGGCCTTTTCATGCTGATCGCCCCACTGGCCTGGTATGAGCTGGTGCCCGGCGTGACCGATACCGGCTTCTTCAACCAGCATTTCATCCGCGATATCGGGATGATCCAGCTCTTCCTCGGCATCGCTTTTGCGATCGGGCTCTACCTGCCCGAGCGTCGCATCGGGCTTTGGGCCGCCTCGACGGCCTGGCTCAGCGCCCATGCGCTCTTTCACTTCTGGGAGGTTGCTGTCGGCATCTGCTCCCCTTCCGTCCTGCCACGCGATTTCCCGGGCGTGACCATGCCGGCGCTCTTCGGGATCGCGCTGACCCTGTGGGCGATCCGTCGCTCGCACGCGCAAAAGCCCGCCGCCGCAGCCGACCAGCCGCGCCTGCAGCAGCCGGAGGGAGGCGCATGAGAATCGTCGTCATCGGCGGCGATCGCCCGGTTGGCAGGAAACTGGCCGACATCCTGCGCCGGAAAGGGCACGACGTTCTGGTCGCATCGCCTCGTTCCGGCGTCGACACCATCACCGGCGAAGGTCTGGCAAAGGCGTTGAGAGGCGCCCGGGTCGTCGTCGATGTGGCACATCCGCCTTCGTTGGAAGACCTGTCGGCGCTGAATTACTTCGAGCGCTCTGGCCGCAACCTTCTTGCCGCTGAGGTCGCGGCCGGCGTCGGGCATCACGTGGCCCTGTCGGCAGTCGGCGCCGATCGCTTGCTCGAAAGCGGCTATTTCCGCGGCAGGATGGCTCAGGAGAAGCTGATCAGGGCGTCCAAGGTCCCGTATTCGATCCTGAGGTCGACCCAGTTCGCCGATTTCATGTGCGGGATCGCGCACGCCGCGACCAAGGGCCGAACGGTTCGCCTATCCTCGGCCGCCATCCAGCCGATCCTATCCGACGACGTCGCTGGTGCGCTGGCCGCGCTTGCCCTCGGTGCTCCGGTCAACGGTATTGTCGAGATCGCCGGCCCGGACCGCTTCCGGCTCGACGAGTTCGTCCGTCGCTTCCTCGCGGTCATCGGCGATGCGCGCCGGGTCATGACCGACCCCAGCGCCCGCTATTTCGGCGCGCGGTTGGACGACCGCTCGCTTCTGCCCGCAGAAGGGACCCATATCGGCGTCAGCCGTTTCGAGGATTGGGCCGAACGCGCGGCTTTCAGGATGTCAGCCTGAAGCGCCAGCGCGGCTGCCGGAATCGTGGAGTCGCTCCAGGCCCCTGTTTGATCGCGTTTTTCAGGCGATCCGGCGTCCGCTTCGCTCGACAATGCTCCGAGGCGCAACGGGCGGCGACTACCTGATCGGAGAAGATCCAGGACGATCGTGGCCGTGCGCGACACTAGGCCGATCACCGCCCGGAGGAGCGAACCGGACGATATGGCTTCGATCATCACATCTCATGGATTTCCATAAGGTGCGACGCAACCATGGCGGGGCTAACGTAGGCCGCATCCGGTTGGAGCAGCCGATAATGTATGCTTGGTCGCCACGCCCTCGACTCCTACACCTCGGGCTTTTTTTCTCGGCGTACCTCCTCGGGTGTGGCTTCGCTCAGGCGCTTGCGATCGTTCCCGGAATTACCGTCTCGATCTGGCCGCCGGGCGGGCTTTTCATGGCGACGCTCATCCTCGCCTCACCGTATAGCTGGCCGTGGTGGATTCTGTCCGGCTGCCTGGCCGAGATGACCGCGCAGCTCCTGTGGTTCCACAGTCCGCCGCTCGCGGGTTTGCTGATCTTCATCGGCAACGCGCTCTGCGCAGCCTTCGGCGCGACGCTCGTGAACCGGGCGCTGGGACGCCCCGTTCGGCTGGAGACTTTGCCGGACGTTTTCGTCTTCGTCGTTCTGGGCGCCGGGGTCGCTCCTCTGGTAAGCGCCACGATCGGAAGCGCGACGCTGGCCTGGTTCGGCGTAAAGTCCCAGACCTTCACTGCCGTATGGCCGTTGTTCTGGATCGGCGACGCCACCGGCATCCTGCTCGTCGCGCCGCTGGCTCTGGTCGCGATCCAGAGCTGGCGCAGCAAGACGCGACTCTCTGCGGGACAATGGATGGAAGCCGGCATCCTGGGGCTGATCTTCCTGGGGATCGCCGCGCTGTCGCTGAAGCACGACTTCCTGCTATCCGCCTACATCATCATGCCGCCGATTCTCTGGGCTGCGGTGCGCTTCGAGTTCAAGGGCGTCGCCGTCGCCCTGACCTTCCTTGCCCTCGTCACCTTGGCGCTCACCATATCCGGCGCCAGCCAGTTCGTCGGGGATGCCGAGACCCAGAGGCAGAAGCAGGTCATGCTGCAGCTCTTTCTGGCGATCTCGGCGCTTTCGGCCCTCATCGTGGCTGCGATCTCCCGGCAACACCAGCAGGCGCTGCTCTCCTTGCGGCAAAGGGAGCGCTCGATGCGGGAGCTCCTCGAAACGCTCCCCACCTGCATCTGGTGCGCTGCTCCGGACGGCGAGCTCACCTATTTCAGTCCGCAGTTCCGGGACTTCGTCGGCTTCGACATCGCCGACAAGGATACCGAGGGCGCTTCGCGACTGTCGAACGTGCTGAAGGCGATCGTTCATCCGGATGAGCTGGAAGCCGTCAAGGCGCACTTCAGTCGCTGCCTGGCCACCGGCGAGCCCTATGCGCGCAAGCACCGTCTGCGGCGCTTCGACGGGCAGTACCGATGGGTCGAGACCCGCGCGGCCGCGATGCGCAACAGCGAGGCGAAGATCGTCCAATGGAACGGCGTCTTCCTCGACATGGATGATCAGATGCGCCTCCACAGCGAGGTTCAGGAGCGTGACGCCAAGATTCGGCGGCTGGTCGAGTCGGATGTCATCGGGATCGTCTTCTGGGACCTGGACGGGCGGCTCATCGACGCCAACGACGCGTTTCTCCGCCTCGTCCAATACGACCGCACGGACGTGGAGGCGGGGCTTCGGTGGTTCGATATGACACCCCCGGAATGGCAGGAGGTGCATAACCGGGAGGAAGCGGAGGAGATCAGGGCGACGGGCAAGATGCAGGCCCGCGAGAAGGAGTTCTTCAGGAAGGATGGCAGCCGGGTGCCCGTGCTGATAGGGGCGGCCTGCTTCGAGGGGCAGCCGACGCAAGGCGTCGCCTACATCCTCGATCTAACCGAACGCAAGCGCGCCGAAGCGGAGCAGACGCGTGCCGAAGAGGCGCTGCGACGCAGCCAACTGCAGCTTCAGCAGCTCGTCGATACGGTGCCGGTCCAGATCTGGTGCGTCATGCCGGGTGGCGAGCCGGCCTACATCAACAAGACGATGATGGACTATATCGGGCTGAAGCTCGATGACTTCGACGCCGAGGGGGGACTGCCCAGCGCGATCCAGACGCTCGTTCATCCCGATGACAGGGCGGCTTTGCAGGCGGCACTATTCCACTCGTTCAGTACGGGCGAAGCGTTCGCGATGAGGTTTCGCAACCGCCGGGCCGATGGCGAATACCGCTGGCAGGACGGGCGTGCCGAACCGCTTTACGATGAATGCGGCCGCATCATCCGCTGGTTTGGCGCCAACGTCGACATTCATGATCTCGTCACGGCTCAAGATGCGCTGCGCGCGAGGGAGCACGAGCTTGCGCAGCTCGTCGACATGCTTCCGGTCTACATCAGGCGTCTGACGCCCGAAGGGGAGCCGATCTTCTTCAACAAGCGGCTGACGGATTTCATTGGCGTGAGCCTGGAGGAAATACGCGCGACCGGCACGAGTCGGCTTGCACCTGCCGTCGAGAATTTTGTCCATCCCGATGAGACCGCCAAAGTCATGGCGGCGCTCCGCCGTGCCGTCGCCACCGGCGAGCACTACACGATGAAGTATCGCATGCGCGGCGCGAATGGCGTGTATCGCTGGATCGAGACCCGTGCGGAGCCGCTGCGCAATCAGGATGGAACCATCGCGCAATGGTACTCGATGTCGATCGACATCGAGGACCAAGTGCGTGCGCTGAGAGCGGAAGAAGCGCTCAGGCAAGCCTCCGACGAACTTGCCAAGGCGACGCAAGCCGCCAGCCTCGCGGAGCTGTCGGCCTCGATCGCGCATGAGGTGAACCAGCCGCTCGCGGCGATCGTCGCCAACTCGCACGCTTGCAATCGCTGGCTGGCAGCCGAGCCGCCGAATCTCGAGCGCGCGAAGATCACGGCCGAGCGTATCATCCGTAACGCGAACTCTGCGGCCGATGTCGTAAGCCGCATCCGTGCCCTGTTCAACCAGTCGACCCAGTCCAGCAGCGCCACCGCGCTCGGCAGCGCCATCAAGGAAGCGGTGGAGCTCATCGCGGACGAGGCGGCGCAGCGCCATGTTCGGATCGACACCGACATCGAAGCTGATCTACCGCCGGTGCCCCTCGATCGGGTCCAGGTCCAGCAGGTGCTGATCAACCTCATTCGCAATGGAATGGAGGCAATGGAGTCGACCAGCGACGACAAAGTTCTTGGAATACGCGCGCGGCGGCTTGGGGACGTCGTTCAGACCGAGATCAGCGACTGCGGGCCCGGAATCGCGTCTTCCGACAAGATGTTCGAGCCGTTCTTCACGACGAAGGCGAACGGCATGGGCATGGGCCTCACGATCTGCCGATCGATCGTCGAATCCCACGGTGGGCGGCTTTGGGCCGACAAGAACGAGCCGTGCGGAGCGATCTTCGTCTTCACATTGCCGGTTGAACCGAAGGCGGCGCCATGACGTCGATGGGCGATCATATCATCTTCATCGTGGATGACGACGAGCCCATGCGGGAGGCCCTTACCGAGCTGCTGGCGTCCTACGGCATGCGCTCCGAAGCGTTCGGATCGGCCGGCGACTACATCAACGCCGAGAAGCCGGAGATCCCAGCCTGTCTCATCCTCGATGTCGAGCTTCCGGACATCAACGGTCTCGAACTGCAGCGGCAGATCGCGATCGGCGATCATCCGCCGATCATTTTCATTACCGGTCATGGCGACATCCCCTCATCGGTTCAGGCGATCAAGCACGGCGCCGTGGACTTCCTGACCAAGCCGTTCAGCCACGCAGACCTCCTCGCCGCGATCGATGCGGCAATGGCGCTGGACCGGGACAGGCGATCGGAGCGCGCCGAACTCGCTGCGCTGAAGCGACGCTATCTCGACCTGACGCCTCGCGAACGGGAGGTGCTACCGCTGGTAGTGAGCGGCCTTCTGAACAAGCAAGCTGCCGCCCAATTGGATATCAGCGAGGTTACCCTGCAGATCCATAGAAGAAACGTGATGAAGAAGATGGCTGCAGCTTCATTTGCCGACCTCGTGCGGATCGCGGAGAGGTTGGAGATACCGATTACTCACTCGCGCCGAGCGAGAGGGAGCTGAGCGTGACAAAGAAGAGACCTGTCGTGGCTGTTGTCGATGACGATCCAAGGTTACTGGAATCGCTCGAAGACCTTTTGGAATCTGCGGGTTACGCAGCCCGCACCTTCTCCTCGGCACACTCGTTCCTGGCCGACGGCCTATCGGATTCCGATGCGCTTATCAGCGATATCGGGATGCCGGACATGAACGGTTTCGAGCTTCGTGACCTCGTGAAGAAGGCGCGTCCCGAGCTGCCGGTATTCATGATCACAGGCCGCCACGAGCTTGCCGACCAAAGCCGGGCGCGGGGCATCAGCGGCTTCTTCCGCAAGCCCTTCGACGGGCAGGTCCTGCTGGCGGCAATTGGCGATGCCTTGCTGAACTCGAAAAAGGGAGGATCTCCATGAAAACTGGCCACCTGACTCTACGAGGATCGCAGTCGCTGTCGTCGCAGCCGGCACAGGGAGCGGAACCGCTGGTCATCATCGTGGATGACGACGCCGCTGTCCGGGAAGGGCTGTCCGAGCTGATCCTGTCGGCGGGCTTCCGGACGGTCAGCTTCCCCTCGACCGGCGAATTGCTCGATGCCGGCGCCTTGGACAGTCCCGGCTGCCTGATCCTCGATGTGCGCATGCCGGGAGCGAGCGGCCTCCAGTTGCAGAACCAGCTCGTTCAGAACGGCAACCGCAAGCCGATCATCTTCCTGACTGGGCATGGGGACATCCCGATGACCGTCCAGGCGATGAAGGCCGGCGCCGTGGACTTCCTCACCAAGCCGGTGAGGGACCAGACCTTGCTCGACGCCGTGACCGCGGCGATCGAGGCAGATGCCGCACAGCGGGCCGAAGCCGCGATCACGAAGCGCAGCATGGAATGCCTGGAGACGCTGACGCCACGCGAGCGCGCGGTTCTGCGTGAAGTGGCGCGGGGACGCCTCAACAAGCAGATCGCGTTCGATTTCGGCATCAGCGAAGTGACGGTCAAGCTCCACCGCAGCAACGCGATGCGGAAAATGCATGCGAACTCGCTCGGGGAGCTCATCCGCGCCTGGGAAGCGCTGCCTGCCGAGATCCGCGAAAGGCGCCCGGAGTAGAGCTATCCGGAACATGGCAGGCATTGCTGATGCGTGTTCGAGTCAGACTACGGAAAGGCCTCCGGCGCCGTCCCACTTCTCCGGGCCGGGCCGAAGCCCGTTCAAGAAGATTTCGACGACGGAGGCGACCGTCTCCTTCATTTCCTCGCCCGACGGCGGGGCGCGGAGTCCGAGAACGATCTGGAGATGAAGGTTGCCGCGGATCATGCCGACGAAATGCCCGGCAGCGCGCAGGCAATCATCCGTCCGGATGTCCCCTCGTTCCCGGGCGCGTTCGAGGACCCCAGCGAGCTGGGAAGTGGCGCGGCCGGGGCCCCGTTCATAGAATGATCGGACAAGGTCCGGGAAGCGATTGGCCTCGGTGATGGCGATCCGGTAGATGCCGACCAGAGCCGGCGACGTGTAGATGGACATGAGATGCTGGCCGAACGACGTCAGCGTCTCCTGCAGGTCACGCCCGCCCGGCTCGTCCATCGGCAAGGTCGACAAGGCCATGTCCGCGTTCTCGGCGACGAGGGCCAGGAAAAGGCCCTCCTTGTTGCCGAACTCGTTGTAGATGTTGCGCTTCGAGCCGCCGGCCCGCTCGATGATGGCATCGATCTTCGTCGCTGCGTAACCTTGCTCGAAGAATTCCTCGGCAGCCGCCTTCAGCAGCGCCTCCCGCCGATTGCCCGCCGAACCCGTCCTTGCTGCATCCACAGGACACCTGCTCCCGATCCGGAAATCCTCTCCGGCAACGGCCGGCAACCCTGCCGTCGCCGCCCCGACCTAGCCCTCGGTCTGGTCATCATAGACCGATCGCTTGGGCGCCCACGCCGCCGGCTCAATAGCGCGATCCGCGCCGGACCGACATGCTCCCCAGGACGACTGCGGCTGCATCCGGTCTCAGCCGTCTCTTGACTGGTAATCATTATTACCATATATGTCAACGGTAACAGGAATTACCGGAGGGCGACATGGCACATCTCAGCAAGAGGATGCGGATCGGCCTGCTTTTATGCATCAGCGCCGCGGCGGTCCCCGCTGCCGGGTGGGCCTGGGTTCGCTCGAACAGCGAGACCTCCACCGACAACGCCTATATCCGCGGGGACGTGACCGCCCTCGCGCCGAAGGTCGCGGGTTACGTCACGACCGTGGAGGTCGCCGACAACCAGCCGGTCAAGGTGGGCGACGTCCTGTTCCGGATCGACGATGCCGACTATCGCGCCAAGCTCGCCCAAGCCGTGGCCAATATCGAGGCGGCGCAGGCGCGCGTCACCAATGTCGACGCCGAGACCAAGCTCCAGCACGCTTTGGTCAAGCAGGCCGAGGCGCAGAAGCAGGCGGCGATCGCCGAAGTGACCCTGGCGACACGGTCGCAAGGGCGGCGGCGCGAGCTCATCCGTAGCAATGCGGTGAGCCAGGCCCTGCTCGACGAGAGCGACGCCGCCCGCTCGCGGGCCGAGGCCAACCTGGCCGCCGCCTCGGCGACGATCGAGGCGCAGCAGCAGCGCATCGCCGTGCTGACCACGCAGCGCGAAGCCGCCGTCGCCGCGGTGGCGCAGGCGCAGGCGGCGCATGACCTCGCTCAGATCGATCTCGACAACACCATCGTGCGCGCGCCGGTCGGCGGCGTGATCGGCAACCGCCAGGTCCGCGTCGGCCGGCTGGTCGCGCCCGGAACCGCCCTGCTCGACATCGTCCCGGTCGACGACGTCTGGGTCGTCGCCAACTTCAAGGAGACCCAGCTCGAGGAGATCCGGCCGGGCCAGCAGGTCCGCATCACCGTCGACGGCTATCCGAACCAGGCGCTGCAGGGCGTGGTCGACAGCTTCGCCCCCGGCAGCGGCTCCGCCTTCAGCCTGCTCCCGACCGACAATGCGACGGGCAATTTCGTCCGCGTCGTCCAGCGCGTGCCGGTCAAGATCCGGTTCGCGAACAATCCGCTGACCGGCCGCCTCGTGCCGGGCCTGTCCGCGCGGGTCGAGGTCGCCGTGGGAGGCAGCTCATGACCGCGGTCGTCGTCCCCCTGCCGAGCCGCGACCGCCCAACGGCCGGCGCCGTGCTCCTCCTGGGCATCGTGCTCGCCGCGCTGACCGAGGCGATCGCCGGCACCGTGCTCGCGCTCGGGCGCAGCGACATCATCGGCGACACCTCCGCCACGCCCGACGAGTTCGCCTGGCTCGACATCGGCTACACCACGCTCAAGCTGATCGGCTTCGTGACCGCCCCCTGGCTGATGAGCCGGATCGACCCGCGCAACCTGATCATCGCCGCGACCCTGACCATGGGCCTGGCTTCCGGCATCGCCGCCATGACGGCCCGGCTGGATCTGCTGATCGCGCTTCGCATTGTCCAGGGCTTCTGTGGCGGCGCCCTGCTCATCGCCGGTCAGGCGCTGGTTTTCCTGCGTTATCCGCGCGCCCATCAGCCGCTGCTCCAGGCGCTGTTCGCGATGGGCGCCGTGGTCGCGCCCGCGACGATCGCGCCGGCTCTTCAGGGCTGGCTGGTCGACACCCATTCCTGGACCTGGATCTTCTTCGGCATCGTCCCGCTGGCGCTGGCGGCCGCCGGGCTCCTGCTGATCGCAGACGGCCCGAAGTCCGCCAAGGAGGCGCCGCGCCCCTTCGACTGGGCCGGCTTCGCGCTGATCTCCGTCACGTTCTTCTGCGTCAGCTATGTCCTCTCGCAAGGCAGCCGCTGGGATTGGTTCGAGGAGCCGCGCATTCTCTGGCTGGCGCTGCTCGGCGTCGCCGCGCTGCTCGCCTTTCTCGGCCGGCAGGTCATGGCCAAAGGCCGGGGCCTGCTCGACTTCAGCATCTTCGGAGCGAATGATTTCACCTTCGCCTTCATCGTCAGCTTCGTCGCCGGCGCCGCCTTGTCGGGCAGCGGGTTCCTGCTCCCGTCCTTCGCGGTCTCGGTCCTCGCCCTCACGCCGACGGATGCCGGCCTGCTGCTGTTCCCGAGCGGCGCAGCCTTCATCGGCACGCTGCTCCTCGCCGCCTGCCTCATCCAGTTCCGCCACCTGCCGCCCTTCGCCACGGTGCCCTTCGGCATCCTAATCTTCATGGTCGCGATGTGGCTGCTCTCCGGCTCGAGTAGCGAGAGCGGCGCGCACGACATGATGACCGCGGTCCTGCTGCGCGGCTTCGGCCTCGGCTTCCTGTTCCTGTCGATCAACCTGATCGCGTTCAGCGATCTTCCCAGCCGCGGCCTCGCCAGCGGCATCGGCCTGTTCAACACCGGCCGGCAGCTCGGCGGGCTCATGGGGATCGCGGCTCTCCAGACGCTGATCGACCATCACACCATCGCCAATCTCTCGGTCCTCGGCGCCAATATCGCCGCCGGGAGGCCGGCGGTGATGGAGCGGCTGGCGACCATGACGGCGCTGCTGACGGCGAAGGGGATGGATGCGGTTGCGGCCAGCCGGGCAGCGGCGAGCTTCCTCGGCCGGCTCGTCACGGGTCAGTCGGCCGTGATCGCCTTCGACACCGCCTTCAACGCAGTCGCCCTGCTCTTCGTCGTCGCCGCGCCGCTGCTGGTCGCGATCAAGATCGGCTTGCACAAATACGCCCACGCTCACCACTCGGCCGGTCACGGCCCGGCGCCGGCGGAGCCAATCCCGTTGCAGCCCCGAGCGCCGGTGCAGGAACAGGCACACACGGCCCCCGCTCCAGCAGAACCGTTCAGCGGCGGAGCGCAGAGCATCCGCCTGTAACGATGGCCAAGTCGACATGCGTGCGGATAGCGCCCGCTGCCGAAGAGCGGCGGCGAATGTCGGTTCGCGCCGGCACCTTGGGTGAGCGCCTCCCGGGCGTCTGACAACGCCGAGTCCTTCGGTGCCTCCCTTCCTCCCAACCAGAGTAAAACGCCGCGGAAAGCTGCAACCCAAAGCCATCCGGTTTTTGGGACTCGGGCGGCTGGGGCTGGCGGCCTGCAGGTCGGCGATCTATCCTCACGCGGCGGCTGTCGGTGGTTACCGGTACGCCACGTCTCGGGTCGTCTTGCCAGCAGGGTACCAGGACAGTGGCTCAGCCCCAGACACCGCTGATCTCGAGTGTGCCACCGAGCAGGACGGAGAGGCGCGCGGCATTCGTCACCGCTGCGTTGCTTCTGGTCGTGTTCTTGTCGGTGCTGCCGTTCGCCAATGTTCGCCTCGAACGGCTTGATGTCTTCCTTCCGATCGTGGCGACCATCCTGTTTCTAACCGATTTGATCTCCGCGACGTTCCTTTATGCGCATTTTGCCATATTACGGACCTGGCCGCTTCGATTGCTCGCGGGCGGCTATCTATTCTGCGCACTCATCATCATTCCATATGCTCTCACCTTCCCGGGAGCATTTGCGCCGAACGGTCTGTTCAACGCCGGCCTGCAAACCTCACCATGGCTGTTCACCGTCTGGCACATGGCCTTGCCGACGACCATCATCGTGTACGCGATCGCCTGGCATTTTACGCCGCAGCGAGTGGTACGTGGCTCCGTTGCGACGGCCATTACTGCTGACGTCTGCATCGTGGCAGCCGCGGTGTGCGTCATAACCTGGTTTCTCACCGCACATGAGAACGTGGTGCCACGGTTGATCGTTACGGAAACCGACCCGGCAGTATTTGTGACATTCGTCTCCGCCTTCATGATGATGGTCGCCATAGCCGCATTGTTGTTCATTTGGTTCTCGCAGCGTTCAGTGCTTGACCTGTCGCTGCTGATCGTTGCGCTGGCCTGGCTCTTCTCGTCGATCCTCGTGAATCTCGTCGACACTCGCTTTGACGTCGCCTGGTATTCGAACCGCGTTTTCGCGGTCGTGTCGGACAGCCTGGTTCTGCTCGTCCTGCTTGCCGAGTCGACGATGCTCTACGCAGGACTGGCCTTGTCGGCGCTGGCGCGCCAGAGCGAGCGCGACAGCCGGCTGATTTCAATGAACGTTGTGTCCGCGGCGATGGCACATGAGATCAGGCAGCCGCTGACTGCGATTGCCTCCAATGCCGGAGCCGGGTTGAACTGGATCAACAAGGTCCCACCCGATCTCGGCAGGGCCCGGCGAGCATATGAACGTATCATTTCCGATATCGACAGAGTCAACGAAGTCATTCAATCGATACGAGATATATTTTCCGGGAGCGAAAGACCAAAAACGCCGATAAATACAAACCAGATCATCAGGGAGACCGTTGCTCTCACCCGGGAAGAAACGGAGAGCAGAAAGATCGCGATTGAACTGGATCTGAACGAGACGATTCCAACGGTGCTGGGTCACCAAGGGCAGCTTCGCCAGGTTTTGCTGAATCTTGTCGGTAATGCGATCGAGGCCATGCGGCATACGAACGGTCGCTCGCGACTGCTGCGGATCAAGTCGGAACCGGATGAGCGCGGTGGTATAGCGGTCTTCGTGGAGGACAATGGGACCGGGATCGCCCCGGAGAACACCGAGCGGATATTCGACGTATTCTTCACGACCAGGTCTGATGGAATGGGTGTCGGCTTGGCCGTCTGCCGATCGATCGTCGAAGCGCATGGCGGCACGCTATCCGTAGCACGGACCGGCAACGAGGGATCCGTTTTCCGGATCACGCTGCCGCAATCGCAGCACCTGGAGACCGAGGCCTCTCCAACGCGAGTTCGAACGCAGGACGTGCGATGAGAAACACGTTGTTATCGGGGGCTCAATTCGCCGGCAATCAGCCAATGACGACGCGTTGAATTGCGCCTCGCTCGGGCGCTGTAAAGGGTCCGCCGCTATTCGCTCGGATTGACCTGCGCGGCCAACGCAGCCGTCAGCGGAGGATCGGCGCCCCAATTGCCCGCTCGCCCGACCCCGCGTCCGACTTCGAACAATCGTTGCATGTAGTCGCGGTCGAATTCCGACTTCGCGACCGCCGTAAATCCGGCGGGGATGGCGACGAAGCGCAGTTGCGCGTGAGCTGCCGTGGCGTGGCCCTTGATGCGGGTCAGATCCGAGATCGCCTGATATTTGACGATCGTCTCGATCGCTCTGCGCGCGATGGCGATCGTCGTTTCCTTGGTTGTCGCATATTGCGGGGCCAACCGGCCGTTGCGGATGAGGAAAATGCGTCGCGAGCGGATATGCCCGAAATGGCGCCGTTCGAACTCGCCGAGACGGATCTCGGGCGGCGCGAAGAACAGCTGCGCGATGGTGCCGCCATCGACATGGAGTTCCTGGCGGCGGTCGCCACCGGCCTCGACTTCGATCCGAACCGGCGGGAAGACGGCGGGAATCGCGGCAGAGGCCAGGAGGATATCGATGATGAGCTTGCGACGCTCGGGGCGCCCGCTCGCCGCGATCGCCGAGAGATCCCAGATCACCGGGCGCTGTGCATCGATATTCGTGGTCTGGACCAGGAGCCGGCGCCCGCGGCGGTATTGGGCGGCGATCTCGTCGATCATCCGGTCCGTCAGGTAGCGGCCAATCAAGGCGCGCAACGGCGTGTTGTCGCTCAGGCTGCTCCCGGCGAGCCCGAACAGGCCCCGGCTCGTATAGATGTCGCCGTCGCCGTAGAGCGTATAGACCTGCCGCAGTTCCTCGTCGTAGCGGGAGCCGAGGAATGCGAACGGCGCCGCGAGCGCGCCGGTGCTGACGCCGGTGACCACCTCGAACTGCGGGCGGCCGCCCTTCTCGCTCCACCCGACGAGGACGCCGGCCGCATAGGCGCCATCGGCGCCACCGCCCGAGATGGCCAGGAAATCGGCCTTCTTCAGAGCTTCGGCGGGGCGCCGTCCCGATCCGACCGCGGCTTTTGTCTGACGGTATTGGACGTCGAGGAGCGCGCGCATCTCAGGCGTGGTACGGTCGCCCCAGACGCGAGCGAGCTCGACATGCTCGATCCGCGCGGCAGCAGCGAGATCGACCGGCACCGCAGCGCGATCCTCGACGGCAACGCAACCGGCTGCCAGGGCCGCCGACAGCATCGCGATGCCGATCGCTGTTCGGCGACCGCCCATGGCCGGTGGACGCAGATGTCGCGGCACGCCCCGCAACTCCGGCTGCCCGCGCGGAGCAGGATCGGCAAAGTGAGGCAGGATACCGGCGGCGATATCGGGGCGCTCCGGCTCCTGGGCCGGCTCCCGTCCGACCGGCGCCGTCCCGGGACTCTTCAACTTTTCATCCATCCCGGGAGCTCCCTGCCAAGCGATCGATCCGTCACGGATATCCTGGCGGAAGCAGCGGGCAGCGAAACGATACCGGGGTCGAGCCCGCACTATCGAAAGGTCGAAACCTCCTTATCCTAAGCCTCGGCGTGAAGAGCACTGGTTCCGCAGTTCTGCCGAATGCCTATCCCTGGCGATGGCACCGGAGCGATGGCCCGGAGAGGGCACCGCGCGCTGCGCGAAAGCGCTCGAGCGACCTCGAACGCGCGAAGCAGCTCTCGAACACGTAAGCGGGACAGCTGGCGGTCATTGCAGTCCCCAAGAGCCGATTGCCTATCCAACGGTCCATAGCGGCATCACCAGGTGCAGCTACTCAGTATCCTTGTGGGTGATTGAGAACTCCCCCGTCCCGTCACCACAATCCCGACAAGAGCCCACGACTGCGAAACTTGCGTGCGGCATCCGCCATTGATCGCGATGGCTCTGCAAATTGGAGTTGCTGCAATGCGTTCCGTCACGCGCCTTCTTGGATTGTCGGTCTTCCTACTGTCGCCGGGAGAGGCGGCTGAAGCGGCCGAGAGCGGACAGGTAGTTTCTCAAGCTCCGCGGCTGGGCGATATCGTTCCTGCCTCTGTGCGGGTGATCGGCGTCGACGGAGAGAGATTCCCGCGTCCCTATGGGCTGTTGATCATCGACGGTCGCATCATCATCCTGGTGGAAGCAAGCAGCCGCAAGGTCGTCGAGGTCACTTCGGACGCGCCGCTTCCCGCTCCTGCCACCCCAACACGGTGACCAGGCCAACAGCCCCAGATAACTTGCACTGCAGTATGTATTACCTCTCACTCGGCTCAATCGATTGCAATTGGCCTGTTTGCATGAGCTCTTGATCTGACCAGAGCCATCAGCGGTAGCCGATCAAACCGGCTGGTTGCGCGGCCTCCTTTCGACACGGGCCGCCGGCCCGGCATCTGGAGACCGTCGATGGGCACCGTCTCGTTCCTCAACATCGGGATGCACGGATATATCAATCCGACGCTTCCGGTCGTGGCAGAACTCGTCCGGCGCGGTCACACCGTGACTTACCACACCTTCCCCGCCTTCGCGGCCCCGATCGCTGCCGCCGGCGCGAAGGTGTGTCTCTATGCCCAAGGCAACCTGCCGCTGCCGGATCCGCCGATCCCCCTCGTGATGCTGGAATGGCTCGCGCGGTCCGCTCTTGCCGTGCTGCCCGGCGTACTCTCGGATCTCCGCGGGACCCGGCCCGACCTGATCGTGCACGGGGCGGCCTGTCCATGGGGGGCGGTGGCCGCGCGCGAGCTCGCCGTGCCGGCAGCCGCCACCTTCACTACCTTCGCCTTCAATGGACAGGTGCCCAGCCCCACCGGCATCTCCCGCGCGCTGCTGGCCGCGGCCGCCGCACATCCTCGCAGCGGCTGGGGCTACGCCCGCGCGCGCTGGGAACTGCACCGTGAGTACGACACCGGCGCACTGCCTCTGCTCGACCTGATGAACGCGCACGCAGCGCTGAACCTGGTCTTCACCTCCGGCGCGTTCCAGCCCGGCGCCGACGTGTTCGATCCTTCCTACCGGTTCGTCGGGGCAAGCGTCGGGTCCCGCCCGCACGATCCGGAGTTCGACACCGCCGGGCTGGAGGCCCCTGTGCTGTACGCGTCGCTGGGCACGGTGTTCGATGGCGGCCCCGCGCTGCTGCGGACCTTCGCGACCGCGTTGGCGCCGCTGGGCGGCACCGTCGTCGTCTCGACCGGGCAAACCGAACCGGCAGATCTCGGCCCGCTGCCGCCAAATGTGCTGGCCCGCCGATCCGTGCCGCAGCTCCAGGTGCTGGACCGGGCGGCGCTCTTCGTGACGCATGGCGGCATGAATAGCGTCAACGAGGCGATGCGGGCCGGGGTGCCGACGCTGGTCGTGCCGCAGGGCGCGGACCAGCCGCTGGTGGCGCGACGGGTCGTCGAACTCGGCGCCGGCCTCTCGCTGCGCACGGAAGACGCGACTGCCGAAACGGTCCATGCGCTCGCCCGAAGATTGCTGGACGAGCCGCGCTTCCGCGAGGCGGCTGCCGCCCAGCGCACGGCGCAACAGGAGGCCGGCGGCGCCCGGCGCGCCGCGGACGAGCTCGAGCGCTACCTCGACGATGCGCGCGCAGGCGCTGCGACCGCGCGGGCACGGGAGCGCTGAGCCATGTCGACGACCGTCCTCGTCCTGCTGGTCCTCGCCGGGCTGTCCGAGAGCGCCGGGCGGGTGCTGCCGCTGGTGGCGCGCCGGCCGAAGCTGTCGCCGCCGCTCGTGGCCGGGCTGATGGCGACCGGCACCGTCGTCGAGGGCACGATGATCGCGCTGTGGCCCCTCGCCGCCTGGACCGTCGCCGAGCTGGTGCAGCCGGTCGTAGCACCTGAAGCGGCCCCGCTGCCGGACTCGTCGGGACTGGCCTGGACACCCGCCCTCATCGCCCCGCTGCTCCTGGCCGCCATCCTCGCCTTTCCGCTGCTCGGCCCATTGCTGCACATCCTGCTCGTGGCCGCAGTCGGGGCCGGGCTGGCCGGCCCGTTGTCCGCGGCCTCGGGGCTGGGCTGGTGGAGCGCGGCCGGGTGCATCGCCGCGGCGGGGCTCGGGCTCACCGCCACGGTCGAGCTGGTTCGGCGGCTGATCGCCCGGATCATCGCCGGGCCACGGGAAAGGGAGGCGATCCTGTGAACGAGATCTTCCTCATCGCCCTCCTGGCGCTCGGCCCGTTCCTGCTCGCCGAGGGCCTGCTCGCCCGCTACGAGCTGATGCTCTACACCATCAGCCGGCGCACACCCGCCGCCGCGCTGCCGCCGGAGGTGCCCTACGCCAGGGGGGCCGATCCGGGGCGACCGCCGGACGCCTACCTGGTCTACCTGGACGGCATCGGCAAGCGCCGCTTCACCGATACGCGCGACGGCGGCCAGCTCGTCAGGGCGGTCATCGCCGGAGCACCGGAGCTGCGCGTGCTGGGCCAGGTCCAGCCCTACTCGCCTCTGGCGGAGCCGCTCGCGGGGCGTCCGGTGTGGGACTGGCTCCGGCGGCACGCCGGCATCACGCTGTTCCTGCACAACGTCATGCAAACCTTCGTCGCCGCCGATCGCCGGTACCGGCCGCTATACAACCGGGCCGTCGGCGCCCAGATCGCCGACCAGCTCCGGCGCGCGGGCTACGAGCCCGGCAGCGGCATACCGCTCGTCCTGCTGAGCTATAGCGGCGGCGCCCAGGTGGCCACCGGAGCGGTCGAGGAACTCTTCGAGCAGCTCCGCGCTCCGCTCTGGCTGATCACGCTCGGCGGCTTCCACAACGGCGCCAACGACCTCACGCATGCGCTCCACCTGTATCGGCTCACCAGCGCGAACGACTGGATCGAGCGGGTTGGCGCCCGGCTCTTCCCCCAGCGCTGGCGCCTGTGGCGACGCAGCGCCTGGAACCGGGCTCTCGCCTCCGGGAAGATCACGGCGCACGCGCTCGATCCGGCAACCCATGTCGGCCCGCAGAGCTACATCAGCGCGACCGCACGGCTCGCCGACGGGCGCAGCCATCTCGACCGCACCACAGAGACCGTGATCGAGATCATCCGGCATGACTGCAGGACGAGGATACCGTCTAAGCGAGGCGCGTCCGCTCACGCTCATAGGCTTGCGAGGAAACGGTCGGTTTGATTTCCGCCTATGCCGTTTCAAGGGCCGCCTGCGCGCGCGCCAAGTCAACCGGATCGCTCAACGACGAGAATGGCATGATCTGCAAGCTTTTGGCCAAATTCGGCGCTGATGCAAACTCGCGGGCGCCGCGGAAGTCCGCGGCGCCCGCAATGCGTCAGTAGTCCATACCGCCGGCTGGCGATCTCGTCGGCGATTCACTCCTACTGTCTTATCGGATAGCGAAGGCGGACGCGTGTTATGACCAAAGCTGCGAGCGAGCGGGCCATCCGCAGCCTGTGCCATGAATGGGAGCGCGAGACAGGAGCCATGCGAGAGCCGGCCGCGCATCCCCAATTCTGGGATTTCAAGCGTTGGTTGCAAGAGAAAGGCTATGCTCATTACCTAGACTTTCGGTCTATTGGGGGTGCCGATATGGCCGCCGAGCAATGGTTCGACGAGGAATTGAAGCAGACTTGGCGCAACTGAAACGTAAGGCAGGGGGATGCCAGAACTGACGGCGCGTACGATGCGCTCTTGGACCACGGGCGGGCTGGTCCTGCTGGTCTATCTGATGGGTGTAGGCATCGGCGTCTGCACGTGGACCATAGCGACCACGAAGACGCTCTTCGACTGGCAGACGCTTATTGGCGCGCTGACCGCGCTGCTGGCGGCGTTCATCGGTGCAGTATTTATCCATCGGCAGATTCGTACCGCTTGGCTCATCGAGGAGGACAAGCGTGTCCGCAAGCTCCTGGCAGCGCGTAGCGTGTTGCCGGTCGCGCTGTCCGCTTTGACGGATTACGCGATCGAGTGCGGCAAACGCTTGAGGCGCCTGCTGACCCACACCGGCTCGCCTCCGAGCGCTAACCTGCTTCGCTTCCCACCGCTTCCGACCGAGCTTATCCCGCTCTTCAAGGAAATCGTCGAGAATGCGCCGGCGGAGCACACCGTGAGCTTCCGGGCAGTGGTATCCGAGCTTCAGGTGCTCAACGCCAATCTCAGCGGACTACGACGGCCCTCTGATCTCGCGCCACTCAATCTGTCTTCCTATGCGGCTCGATGTGCTTATCTGCATGCCTTGTCGGACATGCTGTTTCCCTATGCTCGTTTCGAGCACGACCACCCTGCTCGTACGCCGGGCCTGAAGGAACTGGAGAAGGCGTTGCTGTTCTTCGGCTTCCACAAGGAGCATCCGGACGCCGAGCCGGCCTACAGGCTAGTGGCCCGGCGGGTCGAGAAGCTGGCATCACGGTGAGGCTCCATGCCGCAGGGTCAGGAACCGTCCCATGGCAGGTGACTTGTATTGTCTGGAGCGATCACGATTGGAATGCAGTGGCGATCTATGTTCTTGATTTGTTCTCATCTAAAGGCTATTTTTACTGCGATCTGGCAAGGCGCGAGCAGGTGAGCTGCGCCTGCTGATTCGATTGTGTGGATAGCAAAACGAGACCGCATAGGCCTGCAAAGCCTGAGGGGATATAAGCGCAAGAAGAGAGAGTTTCAGTGACCAACACAAAGCAAATCCTGGCCCTGCTTCGTAGCCGTGCCGAAGGCGATGATGACGCCTTCTATTCGATTGCTTTGCAGGTCGCTGCCTCCGAAGCGCGTCAAGGTCACAAGACCACTGCTGAGGAAATGCGCGCCGAGATCGAGCGCGCACGCGCACGTCGGCCCCGTGGCCCATCCATCCCCATCGCGTTCAATCAGCCCAGGGGCAATCTCGAAGGTCTGATCGAGGTCCGCGAACCGCGGTTCCGAATGAAGGACGTCGTGCTCGCGCCGAAACTGGTCGAGCGCATCGCCGATGTGGTGCTGCAGCAGCGCAAGCGCGAATGGTTGCGCGAGCATGGACGCGTTCCAGGGCGCAGGCTCCTGTTCGTGGGCCCGCCCGGTTCCGGCAAGACGATGTCGGCCGAGGCGCTCGCCGGCGAATTACATCTGCCACTGTATGTCATTCGCCTCGAAGGGCTCATCACGCGGTTCATGGGTGACACTGCCGCAAAGCTACGCCTCGTGTTCGATGAATCCGCCAAACGACGTGGTGTCTATCTGTTCGACGAATTCGACGCTGTCGGCGGGCACCGGACTGCGCCGAACGATGTCGCAGAGATGCGTCGTGTTCTCAATTCCTTCCTGCAGTTCATGGAAGAAGAGAGCGCAACGGACAGTTTGATTGTCTGCGCGACCAACCATCCCGAGCTGCTCGATCGCGCCTTGCTGCGCCGGTACGATCAGGTCCTCGAATTCGCCGCGCCGTCGCGCGAACAGATACGCGAGATCGTCACCAACCATCTGCGGCCGATGAAGGCTGCGCGGATAGCATGGACGAAGGTGGCCGAGGCCGCCCAGCATCTCAGCCAGTCGGAGATCGTCCGTGCGACCGACGATGCCGTAAAATCGGCCATCTTGGCAGAGCGTAAAGCGATTTCGACCGATGATCTAGTCAAACGCCTGACGGAGCGGCAGGATATGCGTGTGAGCTTTTCCGAAAGGCGAATCACCTAACGTATGGCGTCCCGTTTCACCCTTCCTCATATCGACATTACGAGGTTCCGGTCCTCTGGCGAGTACACGGGGCAAGGGAGCGGGGGATCAAGCGCCGTTCGCATCCGCGAAGAGCACGGCGCAAAGCTGCTGCACGAACTTGATGCCGCGTTCGCTGCGGCAGATGCATCCCGCCAGACCGATCCGAGGCTGCCCGATCCAACGGGCAGTTATATCGAGGTGGAGCTGCGACGGGGAGCGGACCCTTATCAGCTGGAGCGCAAGACCGAGGGCATCAGCCCGCGCGCGGTGAAGGAGCATGCCGGCGGCCGATCGGTCGCACTGTTCGTACCGGATCACGCGCGTATCGCGCTTCAACAGATCCTTGAAGATTACCGGGCGGGTCCACTGACCGCTGCGGGCAAACCACGCCGCGAGACCATGGTCGGGCCCATCGAGGCCTTCCGGCGCGCACGGCTCGAGGTGCTGTGGACGGATGACCTCGCGGCGCTGCCGACCGACCCCCAGCATCAGATGTGGTGGTCCATCTGGACGTTCCGCGAGACGGAAGCCGAGCTCGAGGCGCGATGCCAGTCGTTGGGTTTGCGCACGGCGGGTGCGGACCGGCGCTTGTATTTTCCGGAAGCGGCCGTTGTCCCCGTGCTGGCAACACGCGCAGCGATCGAGCTGCTGATGTTCGCGACCGGCGTCATCGTGGAACTGAGGCGCGCCTCCGACAATCCTGTGTTCTTCATCGAGGATGAGCGCGACACGCAGCACGCATGGAGCGACGATCTCGCCGAGCGCATTGAATGGCCGGGCGCGGACGTCCCTGTGGTCTGCCTGCTCGATACGGGCGTCAATCGCGCACATGCGTTGCTGGAGCCTGCGGTCGCACCGGCGGACATGCACAGCTACGAGCCGGATTGGGGCACGGACGATCATGCTGGGCATGGCACGTCGATGGCCGGCATTGCACTGCATGGGGACCTGGTGGCCCCGCTTGCCGATACCGAACCGCGCCGGCTGGCGCATCGGCTGGAATCGGTGAAGATCCTGCCGCCGAAGCTGAACGACCCCAACTCGCCGAGTGCGTATGGTGCGATCACCCAGGCTGCGGTGGCGTTGCCGGCGATCGAGCAGAGCGAGCGACAGCGCATCTTCTGTATGGCCGTCACCAACGGCGACGTGCCCGGCGCTCGTCCGACGACCTGGAGCGCTGCGATCGACCAGATCGCAGCGGGTACGATGCCGGGCGACGAGGAAGGCGCACCGCGCCGCCTGTTCGTGATATCGACCGGCAATTCTGATCCAGTGATGCGGCTTGCCGAGTGGCCGGGACCGGACGCCTATCCGGTCGAAGACCCTGCGCAGGCCTGGAATGCGCTGACGATCGGCGGATACACTGACGCCATCCATGTGTCCGACCCCGGCTACGAGGACTGGACGCCGTTGTCCGGGGCGGGTGAACTCAGCCCGCACAGCCGGACCAGCACGGGTTGGGGTGCCGGCCGGTCGCCGTTCAAACCTGAACTGGTAATGGAAGCCGGTAACCGGGCGGTCTGCCCTGCAAGGCGCGATCTACTGACGCTCGATTCCTTGCGATTGCTAAGCACCGGGCATGAGGTCGATCGCGTGCCGCTCGTCGCATTCGACGGCACTAGTGCAGCGGCGGCGCAGGCGGCAAGGATGGCAGCTCGTATCTCGGCCGAGCATCCCGATTATTGGCCGGAGTTGATACGCGCGTTGATGGTTCATAGCGCGGAATACACTGAGCCGATGCAGGCCGCCTTCGCGGCGCATCCGCAGTTGCGAGACCGCTACGGATTGGCCCGGCAGTTCGGCTATGGCGTGCCTGATCACGATCGCGCTGCCGCGTCCGCGCGCGACCAGCTGGCATTGATCGCGCAGTCGGAGATCCAGCCCTTTCGATTGAAGGGCAGTCGCCAATTCAATGAGTGCCATTATTACCAGCTGCCCATGCCCAACGCGGTACTGGAATCGCTTGGCAACGAGTTCGTCGACCTGAAGGTCACGCTATCTTACTTCGTCGATCCCAGCCCGGGTGTCTCTGCAAATGTCGACCCGCAGCGTTACCAGTCGTTCGGTCTGCGTTTTGACCTGCGGCGCAAGGGCGAAGGCGTCGGTGCGTTCCGCCAGCGGGTGAACCCATCCGAACGCGAGGACCCGCGAAAAGGCCCGCCTGCGCATCCAGACGATAACCGTTGGCTGCTTGGCCCGGACAGCATGTCTGCTGGGTCACTTCATTGCGACTCGTGGAGCGGCCCTGCGGTCGATCTGCTGGGACGCGATATGCTGTGCATCCGACCTGTGGTTGGCTGGTGGCGCGAGCGTTCGAGCCCGACCATCGTCAATCGCCAGTCACGTTATGCGCTGGTGGTCACATTGAAGGCGCGGCGCACGGACATCGACCTGTACACGCCGATCTCGACGCTGGTGACGCCGTCGGTCGAGACGCCGATCGACCCCTTTGCAGGGCTATAGCGGCGCGCGCCCCCACTTGCATGCCGATGCAGCATCTCGCCGCAACAATGCGCGTATTCTTCTCTTGAAGCGAATATCTAGACCGGATGGCGAATGCGCACGGTCTTCATGGGCAGGTAGGAGTGGAAGCCGCGAGAAGCCATCACCTGAGCGCAAAGCCGCTCCTGATTGGACTTCGTATCGATGACATACCAGGCGAGATTTTCGTTCATCTGGCACCGCAGCAGGGAGGCGCCCACGAGCGTCGGCTGTCAACGGCGCAGCCGATCCGTGTCTCGGAAACTGCGACCGGTTAGGACGCGATCACGCCGGGAGCGCGCAAATCTGGGATGGGGCCGGAACCATCAGAGGTCGACCGGCTTGCCCGATGCCTCCTCCTCCAGCGTCACGGCGATGCCGGCATTGGCGGAGAGGCGCACCTTGTTGCCTTCGACGCCAGCGACGAAGCCGAGGTCGATATAGTGGTGATGGCCCTCATGCCGGCCGTAGGAGTCGCTCTTCTTCAGCTTGATGCGCTCCCCTTCGACGCGATCCACCGTCCCGACATGGACGCCGTCGGCGCCGATGATCTCCATGCCTTCCTCGACCTTGGCGTTCATGCTGACGTCCTCCTGGGTTGAGATCTGCCGAATGCACGACCGCGAACGGCGGCTGTCGCTTCGGCGTGCCGAAACCTAACCGCCGGCGCCCATGTCGGTTCCAGCCCGTCCCTGCCAGCCGATTTGGGGCGGCTTACCCTCGAGGCTCAGTGCCCCTTCGCCACGAAGACCGCCACTTTCGAACTACCACGAATCTCGCGCGAGACGATGTTCTAGCGGAACGTTTTCGCCAATGCGTCGGCGTGCCTGGTCAGCAGGCCGAGATCGGAGCCGACCGCAACGAAACGGTAGCCCCATTCGATGTAGCGGCGCGCATCGGCCTCGGACGGCGTCAGGATGCCAGCCGGCTTGCCGACGGCCGTCAGCCGCTCGACCGCGCCCTTGATCGCGGCCTGCACCTCGGGATGGCCGGGATTGCCGATATGGCCGAGCGAGGCCGAGAGATCGGCCGGGCCGATGAAGACGCCGTCGACGCCGTCGACCGAGGCAATCGCCTCGATCTCCGCCAGCGCTTCGCCGGTCTCGACCTGGACGAGGACGCAGATCTCGGCATCGGCGTGCTTGAGATAGTCGGGGACGCGGCCATAGCGGCTGCCGCGCCCGCTGACGGTGATGCCGCGGATGCCGGCCGGCGGATAGCGACAGGCGGCGACGGCCTTGGCCGCCTCCTCCGCGTTCTGCACGAAGGGCACCAGCACGGCCTGCGTGCCGATGTCGAGCAGGCGCTTCAGCAGCACCGGATCGTTCCAGGCCGGGCGCACGATCGGCGTCGCCGTGCCGGCCTGCAGCGCCTGGAGCTGGGCGAGAACCGCCGGCGGCTCGTTGGGCGAATGCTCGGTGTCGACCAGGATCCAGTCGAAGCCGCTCTGGCCGATGATCTCGGCGACGATCGGGCTGCACAGGCTGCTCCATAGCCCGATCTGCAATTCGCCGCGAGCGAGCGCGGCCTTGAAGGCGTTGCGGGGCAGATCCATCGACGGCTCCTCCGAGCATGTTCCGCAAAAGTGGGGACCACTTTTGCGACGAGAACATGCTCAACTTGTTGAGTTGGCGCGAATTCTTTCCGTTCCGCCGAAGTCGGCTGAACGGAAAGCGCGCTAGACGAACTGCACGGAGACGCTACCGAGCGGCCCGAAATCGGCGTGCAGCGTATCGCCCTTAGCCGCCCAGACCGGCCGTGTGAAGGAGCCGGAAAGCATCAGGTCGCCCGGCTGCAGGGTGATGTCGAAGGGCGCGAGCTTGTTGGCGAGCCAGGCGATCGCCATGGCCGGGTGACCCAGCACGCCTGCGGCGAGACCGGTCTCCTCGATCTCGGCGTTGCGATAGAAGATCGCGCCGACCCAGCGCAGGTCGACATCCTCAGGCCGGACCGGGCGGCCGCCCAGCACGATGCCGGCGGCGGCGCCGTTGTCGGCGACCGTGTCGAAGATCTTGCGCGGCTCGGTGACGCGCGCATCGATGATCTCGATCGAAGGCACGACATATTCGGTCGCCCTGAGCACGTCGATCAGTCCGATGCCGGGCCCCTTCAGCGGTTCCTTCAGGATGAAGGTCAGCTCCGGCTCGACGCGCGGCACGCAGAAATTCTCGAACTTCACCTTGGCGCCGTCATTGAGCAGGAGGTCGTCGAAGAGATAGCCATAGTCGGGCTCGTCGATCTTCGAGGAGGCCTGCATCGCCTTCGAGGTTAGGCCGATCTTGTGGCCGATGATGCGGGCGCCGGACTTGACCCGCTCCTGCGCCACAGCCGAGGAGATCGCATAGGAATCGGCGATCTCGATCTCCGGGAACATCTGCGAGGGCCGCTCGCCCTGCTTCTTGGTGCGGTGGCTCTCGAGCAAAGAGCGCACCACCTGCGCGCGCTGGGCTTCGGTCAGCATGGACGTTTCCTATGGTTTACGGCGCTGAGCGCATTTGTGGAGCCGGCGGTCGCAAGCGGCGACCGCCGGGTGTCATTGAGAAAGCGAGGAGGTCTCAGAGCTTGACGCAGACGTTGCGCAGCTCGGTGTAGAACTCCATCGAGTGCACACCGCCCTCGCGGCCGATGCCGGACTGCTTCGAGCCGCCGAAGGGCGTGCGCAGGTCGCGCAGGAACCAGGAGTTCACCCAGGCGATGCCGACCTCGACCTGCGCCGCGACGCGATGGGCCCGTGTCAGGTTCTGCGTCCAGATCGAGGTGGCGAGGCCGTAGGGGCTGTCGTTCGCCAGCGCGATCACGGCATCCTCCTCGTCGAAGGGCACGATGTTGCAGCAGGGCCCGAAGATCTCCTCCCGCATCACCGCCGAATCCTCGGCAAGGCCCGTCCAGATCGTCGGCTCGACGAAGGAGCCGGTGGAGTACGGCGCCGCCAGCTCTGGGATGCCTCCGCCGGTGACGATCTCAGCCCCCTCGGCCTTCGCCTTGGCGTAATAGGACAGCACCTTGTCGCGATGAGCCTGGCTGATCAGCGGGCCGAGCGTGGTCGAGGCATCGAACGGATCGCCAGGCTTCAGCTTCTCGGCAGCCTGCTTCAGCCTTTGCGTGAACTCGGCGAACATCGACCGCTCGACATAGACGCGCTCGGTGCCAAGGCAGACCTGGCCGCAATTGGCGAAGACGGCGCGGGTCACGCCTTCGATCGCCTTGTCCATGTCGCAATCGGCGAAGACCAGCGATGCGTTCTTGCCGCCGAGCTCGAGCGAGACCGGACGGACGCCCCTAGACGCCGCCCGCATGATCGCCTCGCCGGTGCGGGTCTCGCCGGTGAAGGTGATGCCGTCGACGTCGGGGTGGCTGGTCAGGTATTCGCCGGCGCTGTCCTGGCCGAAGCCGTGCACGACATTGTAGACGCCGGGCGGCACACCGGCCTCGTTCATGATCTCGCCGAGCATGGTCGCCGTGGTCGGCGTCTCCTCCGAAGGCTTGACCACGACGGTGTTGCCGCAGGCGAGCGCCGGCGCGACCTTCCAGGTCATCAGCAAGAGCGGCAGATTCCACGGGCAGACCACGGCGATGACGCCGCGCGGCCCACGGATCGCATAGTTCAGTGCCCCTGCCCCGTCAGGCGTCGCCATGCGGAAGGTCTCGGTCGAAAGCGTCAGCACCTGGTCGGCGAAGACGTTGAAGTTCGCGGCGCCGCGCGGAATGTCGATATGCGAGGCGAGACTCCGGGGCTTGCCGGTGTCGAGCACCTCGGCGGCGAGGAAATCGTCGAAGCGGGCCATGATCCCGTCGGCGACCTTGCGCAGGATGGCCGAGCGCTGCTGCTCGCTCATCTTGCCCCACGGCCCCTTCAGCGCGCGCTTGGCCGCCTTGACCGCATCGTCGATCGCAGCCGAGTCGGCCTCCGGCACGAGGTTGATCACTTCGCCGGTCGCCGGATGGCGATTCTCGAAGCTGCTGCGGCCGGCCGGCACGAAGCGCCCGTCGATGAAATGCGACAGGCGGGCGGTCTCGGCACTGACGGCAGCGCCCTGGTAGCGCGGAACGGCGCTGTTCATCGTCTCACTCCCGGTTTGTTGTCGTTGTCGTCATGGGCGCATCATCGCGCCGCCGTTCACGTCGAGGATGGCGCCCGAGACGAAGCTCGCGGCCGGTGAACAAAGAAAGGCGATCGGCCAGGCGATCTCCTCCGGCCGGGCGGCCCGGCCGAGCGGATGCCTCGCCAACGCCGCCGAGAGATCGTGGACGCCGACCATGGCCGTGTCGGTGATCCCTGGCGCGACACCGTTGACCAGCACGCCCTGCCCGCCGAAGCGGGCGGCAAGCCAGCGCACCAGCGTGTGCAGGCCGCCCTTGGAGGCCGCGTAATGCGGGCCGACGCCCGGGAAGGAGCCGCCGGTCGCCGCGACGATCGAGCCGACGAGGACGACCCGGCCGCCGCCGCGCGCCGCCATGGCGGGCACGAGCTCGCGTGCCAGCCGCATCGGCGCCATCAGATTGAGCGACAGGGTCGTCTCGGCGATCTCTTCCCAGCCATCGGCATCCCAGTCGACCGGGCGGTAGATGCCGGCGCCGAGCACCGCGGCGTCGATGGGGCCGGCCAGTTCGGACAGTCGCCGTGGCGCCTCGCCGTCGAGCAGGTCGACGATGATCTCGCGTGGCGAGCCCGCCTTCTCGCCGAGCCCCGCGATGGTCGCAGCGCAGGAGACACGGTCGGTGAGAACGAGTTTCGCGCCCAGGCCCGCCAGCACTTGCGCCGTCACCGCACCGATGCCGCCGGCCGCGCCGGTGACCAGAATGGTCTTCCCGCTTAGATCGAAACCGCTCACGCCTTGTCTCCGGGAGCATCGTCGTCCTGCGCCAGCGCGGCCATCGCCTTGCGGACCTCTTCGGCCGTGCGAGAAAGATGCAGTTCGGTCATCCGGCAGGCGCGCAGCGCATTGCGCTGCATCGTCGCGTCGTAGATGGCGCGATGCTCGTCATGGACGTTGCGCCAGCCGCGCGAGACGTTGAGCGAGACACGGCGATAGCGCTCCGACTGCTGGTAGAGCAGGGCGCGCAGCTTGATCAGCATCGGCGAGCCGGCGGCCGAGACCAGAGCGGCGTGGAAGGCGCGGTTGCGCGCTTCCCAGATCTCGAGCTGCTCCGGGGGCAAGGGCTCTCTGGTATGCGGCAGATGCTCCTCAACCGCCGCCAGCGCCTCGAACGCTGCCGTGACGTCGCGCTCCCAATCTGCATCGCCATTGCGGATCGCAGCGTTCAGCGCCTCGGTCTCGATGAGGGCACGGACGCGGGAGACGTCGTCGAGCTCGTCGAGCGAGAGCGGCGCCACCCAGAAGCCGCGCTGCCCTTCCGAGACGACGAGCAGGTCGCCCATCAAACGGGCAAGCGCCTCGCGCAGCGGCGACATGCCGACGGCGTAGTCCAGCGCCAGCCCTTCGAGCTTCAGCTTGCTGCCGGCGGCGAGGCGGCCATTGACGATGTCGCCGCGCAATTGGCGGTAGGTCCGGTCGGCCAGGGTCTTGTCGGAAGAGGTCATCCCGAGGCACGCGGCTTCCATGGTTGATGGCCCTCTGTATCATTAAATTTCGAAATTACAATCCTGATTGAAGCATCAAGCTCGGCTAGATGTCGGCAATTGCGAGGTGTTTGTGGGTCGCTATGGCGATTGATGCTCGCCGCATCGCAAAAATATCGAAATAAGATTGACAACCTCATATCGACCTTGTTGGATGCCGGGCAATCGGGCGGCGCCAAGACCGCCCCGTTGGAGGACGTCCGATGACCGAGCTCTTTCCTCTCTCCCGCCGCAGCTTCCTCGCGACCGCCGGCGCCACCGCTCTCACCGGCGCTATCGGCGCACCCGCTTTGGCGCAGGGCGCCAACAAGCCGCTGAAGATCGGTATGGTGACCTCGCTGTCGGGGCCGTTCACGGCGCTCGGCGAGAGCATGCGCGCCGGCATGCAGATGTTCCTGGCGGAGAATGGCGGCAAGCTCGCCGGTCGCGCCGTCGAACTGATCGTCGAGGACGATCAGGCCAAGCCGGACGAAGGCGTGCGCAAATTCCGCAAGCTCCTCGGGCAGGACAATGTCGATATCGTCTCGGGCGTGATCTCGTCGGCCGTGGCGCTCGCCGTCCGCGACGTGGTGACCGAGGCCAAGGCGCTGACCTTCATCTCGGCCGGCTCGGCCAACGATCTCGCCCGCAAGGCGGCGAGCCCCTTCGTCTTCCGGCCGACCAAGACCAACTGGATGCTCGGCCATACCGCCGGCCAGTGGGCCTTCGAGAAGCTCGGCAAATCCGGCTGCCTGACCATCGCCGCCGACTACGCCGCAGGTCGCGAATCCGTCGGCGATTTCGTCGCGAGCTACCAGCGGCAGGGCGGCAAGGTCGGCAAGCAGCTCTGGGCGCCGCTCGGCACCACCGATTTCGGGCCGCTGCTGACGACGATCGCCGCCGAGAAGCCCGAATTCATCTTCTCCTTCTTCGCCGGCTCGGACGCGGTGCGCTTCCTGCGTCAGATGCGCGAGTACCGCCTGCACGGCAAGGTCAAGCTGATCGGCAGCGGCGCGCTGTTCGATCAGGAGGACGTGGTCTCCGCCGTCAAAGAAGCGGCGCTGGGCGGGCTCAATACCTGCAACCAGTCGCCGACGGCACCGAGCTCGGCCGCCTTCACCAGGGCCTATCAGGCCGCCCGCAACGCGATGCCCGGCGAGATGGGCACGGCCGGCTACGTCACCGGCCAGGTGATCAAGGCCGCGATCGAGCGCGTCCAGGGCGATCTTTCCAACAAGGACAAGGTCAAGGAGGCCCTGCTGGCCAAGGAAGTCGAGACAGTGTTCGGACCGATGCCGTTCGATCCGCGCAACAACCAGGCGATCCTCGACATCTACGTCAACGAGATCAAGGAAGGCGCTGGCGGCCCGGTCAACCAGGTAATCCACACCTATAAGGGCGTGCGCGATCCGGGCCCGGTGGCCTAAGGTCTACGAAGGAGCTTTTCCGTGGGCTTCTACGCCGTCCAGAGCCTGAACGCGCTGTCGTTCTCGATGCTCTTGCTGCTGACCGGCCTCGGCCTGTCGGTGGTGCTCAACCTGATGAATTTCGTCAACCTGACCCACGGCTCCTTCTTCCTGCTCGGCGCCTATGTCGGCGTCTACTGGCTGGCTTCGGGCGCGCCCTGGTGGCTCGCCTTTCCGGTCGCCTTTGTAGCCGCCGGCCTTGCCGGCTTCCTGCTGGAACGCTTCCCGTTCCGGCAGTTCTACGCCCGAACCCATCTGATGCAGGTGCTCTTGACCTACGGCCTGTCGGTGATCTTCGCCGACCTGATGCGCTGGGGTTTTGGCGCGCAGATCCTCTCGGCGGAAATCCCGGAGGCGCTGCGCGGCGTCGTCTTCATCATGGACATGCCGTTCCCGATCTACCGGCTGTTCATCATCGGCTTCGGCGCGGCGCTGGCCTTCGCGCTCTGGTTCGTGATCGACCGCACGATCTGGGGCGCGGTGGTCAGGGCCTGCGTCACCGATCGCGGCTTCGTCGAGACGCTCGGCCTCGACACGCGCCGGATCTTCACGGCGGTGCTGGTGATCTCGGCAGGGCTGGGCGGCATTTCCGGCGCGCTCGGCGCCGGCATCCTCTCCGCCTATCCCGGCCTCGACGAGGAGGTGCTGATCCTGGCGCTGATCGTCGTCGTCGCCGGCGGGCTCGGCACCTTCCGCGGCACCGTGCTGAGCGCGCTGCTGCTCGGCTTCGCCATGACCTTCTCCAAGGTCTGGGTGCCGGAATTCTCCAATGTCGTCGCCCTCGCCATCATGGCCGCGCTGCTGGTCGCGCTGCCCGAAGGCCTGGTCGCCAGGAAGGTGAGGCAGGTATGAGCTCGATCGCCGACGGGACCGGCCGCGTGGAGGCGCGCCCCGCCAGTGAGCGGCGCAGCCTGCCGATAGCGGCAAGGGGCGCGCTGCTCGCGCTTGCCGCCGCAGTCCCCCTGCTCTTCGCCGGCGACTACCAGCTGCGCTTCCTCGCCGAGATCCTGATCATCGGCACCGCCGTGCTCAGCCTCGACCTCCTGGTCGGCTTCGGCGGGCTGGTCTCGCTCGGCCATGCCATCTTCTTCGGCGGCGCGGCCTATGCCGCCGCGATCGCCGCGCAGACGCTCGGCGCCGATGTCGTGGTGATGCTCTCCGTCGGCATCGCCACCGGCATGGCGGCGGCGCTGCTGATGGGCGTCGTGGTGATGCGCACCATCGCCCTGTTCTTCCTGATCCTCAGCCTGATCGTCGGCCAGATCGTCTGGGAGGTTGTGTTCCACTGGCGCGAGGTCACCGGCGGCGCCGACGGCCTGCGCGGCTTCCCGGTGCTGACCCTGCACACCGGCTTCGCCACCATCCCGCTCAACAATGGCATCGCGCTTTATCTCGCCGCGCTGGTGCTGGCACTCGCCGCTTATCTTGCCGCCCGCTCCTTCGTCGATGCGCCGATCGGCCGGGCCCTGCTCGGCACCCGCGAGCGCCAGCTCCGGATGAGCGCGCTCGGTTATTCGATCCCGCGCATCCGCCTGATGGCGCTGCTCGCCTCCGGCGCCATCGCCGGCGCGGCCGGCGCGCTCTATCCCTTCGTCAACCAGTATGTCGGCCCCAATGCCGTGCATTGGACGATGTCGGCGATGATGATCATCATGCTGGTGATCGGCGGCGTCGGCTCGCTCTATGGCGCCTTCATCGGCGCGGCGATCTATCTCGGCATCCAGACCTATGTCTCGTCCTACACCGATCGCTGGCAGCTCGTCGTCGGCCTAGTCTTCGTGCTGACCGTGATGATCATGCCGAAGGGCGTCGTCGCCGGGCTGAAGGCCGCCTTTGGACGGCGCAAGGCTGCGGAGGGCCGCTCATGAGCGCGAACGCCATTCCCGCCCTCGCGATCGAGGGCGTCGCCAAATCCTTTGGCGGGCTGAAAGTGCTGAGCGATGTCTCGGTCACGCTCGGCCAGGGCGAATGCCTCGGCCTGATCGGCCCCAACGGCGCCGGCAAGACGACTTTGTTCAACATCGTCACCGGCTTCCTGATCCCGGACCATGGCCGCGTCGCCTTCGCCGGCGAGGACATCACCCGGGCAAAGCCGGATGTGCGCGTCCGCGCCGGGCTGGTACGCACCTTCCAGAAGAGCATGGCCTTCCCGGAGCTCAGCGTCCGCGAGAACCTCGCTCTCGCCGCACGCTCGCGGACGAGCGAAGGCTATGGCTGGTTCGGCAGCCGCAAGGCCGTCGCGGCAGCGGACGAGGCCGCCGATGAGCTGCTGACGCGCGCCCAATTGCGCGATCGCGCGGAACTGCCGGTCGCAGGCCTGTCCTATGGCGAGCAGCGCATCGTCGACGTGCTGGTCTCGCTGGCGATGCGCCCGCGCGTGCTCCTGCTCGACGAGCCCACCGCCGGCCTGTCGCGCGCCGAGGGGGAGCATCTGATCGAGGTCGTGCGCACGCTCGGCGAGGACCTCTCGACCATTCTGATCGCGCATGATCTCGATATCGTCTTCGGCGTCTGCGACCGCGTCGCCGTGCTCGATCTCGGCCGGTTGATCGCCTGCGACACGCCGGAGGCGATCAAGGCACATGAGGGCGCGCAGGCCGCCTATCTCGGCGCCTCGCTCGGGGAGGCCGCATGATGTCCGTGCAAGCACAGGAACAGGCGGCTCCCGCCAGCTATATCGAGGTCGCCGGGCTCGATGCCGGCTATGACGGCGTGCGCGTCCTGCACGGCGTCGACTTCTCGCTGGCGCAGGGCGAGGCCGTGGCGCTGCTCGGCCGCAACGGCGCCGGCAAGAGCACGCTCTGCTCGGCCCTGTTCGGGCTGGAGCCGCAGATCTCCGGCCGCATCGCGATCAAGGGCCAGGAGGTCGCCGGCTGGCCGGGGCATCGCATCGCCCGGCTTGGCGTCGCGCTGGTGCCGCAGGGGCGCGGCGTCTACGCCAACCTCACCGTCGACGAGAACCTGACCATGGCGGCGCTGTGGTCGCGCAAGCAGCCGAGCCGGCGCTGGGTCAAGGAGCGCATCTACGAGGACTTCCCGCGCCTCGCCGAGCGCCGCAGCTTCTCCAGCGGTGCGCTCAGCGGCGGCGAGCGGCAATTGCTGGCGATCGCGCGGGCATTGCTGACGCAGGCCGACCTGATCGTGCTCGACGAGCCCAGCGAGGGCCTCTCGCCACGGGCGATCGAAGAGGTCATCATCGGCACGGTCGGGCGCTTGCGTGGTGAGGGCTATACCTTGCTGATCGCCGAGCAGAACCTCGCCATGGCGCTGACGCTGGCCGAACGGGCGCTGGTCCTCGACCATGGCCGCGTCGTCTTCGACGGGTCGTCGGCGACCCTGCTGGCCGACAAGGACTTCCAGAAAGAGCATCTCGGGCTATGAGCGACGCGATCACCATCGAGCAACTGCGCTATGTCCGGCTCGGCACCGCGGATCTGAAAGGCGCGGCCGACTTCGCCTCGCGCATCCTCGGCCTGCAACTGGTCGACCGCACCGAGACATCAGCCTATTTCCGCTCCGACTACCGCGACCACACGCTGGTCTATGTCGAGGGGCTCGACGCCGGCCAGGCGATCGGCTTCGAGCTGCGCGATCCCGAGGCGCTGGCCCATGCCGAAAAGCTGCTGCAGGGCGCCGGCTTCGCCACCACGCGTGGCGATGCCGAGGCCTGCGCCATCAGAAAAGTCCGGCAGTTTGTCTCCTTCAGGATGGCTGGAGGCTACGACATCGAGCTTGTGGTCAGGCCGCTGGAGTCCGGCTGGCGCTATCACGGCCCGCGCGATGCCGGCATCACCGGGCTGGAAGCCATCGCCTTGCGCGGCGTACTCGACGCTTCCGACCAGCAGGTCTGGACCAGACTGCTCGGCGGCAAGGTCAGCGACTGGGTCGGCGAAGCCGCCTATATCCGCTTCGACGAGGCGCACCATCGCATCGCCGTGCATCCCTCCCAGGAGAAGGGCATCCTCTCCGTCGAGTTCGGCGTGGAGGACGTCGATCTCGTCATGCAGAACGCCTATCATCTGCGTGGCGCGCAGGCGCGCATCATGGATGGCCCCGGCCGCCGCACCGCCTCGCAGCAGCTCTTCCTCAGCGTCGCCGGCCCCGACGGCGTCAACTTCTCCTATGTCGCCGAAGGAGAGCGCCTCGCCTCTCCCCGCCGTGCCCGGCAGTTCCCACGCAAGCGCGAATCCTTCTGCGCCTGGGGCAGCGACACCCAGATTCCCGAATATCAGTGAAGCGTCTTCGCCGGCTTTGAACCGGCAGCAAGGAGCGACCCATGATCAAGCTTGCCGATGTCTCCTATGTCCGGCTCGGGACCCGCGATCTCGAAGGCGCGACCCATTTCGCCACCGAATATCTCGGCCTCGACGTCGCCGAGCGCGCCAAGGGCTCGGTCTATTTCAAGTCGGACGAGCGCGAGCACACGCTCTGCTATTTCGAGGGCGATCCGGGCGACCAGGTCGTGTGCTTCGAAGTGGAAGAACAGTTCCATCTCGACGAGGCCGCGGCGCAGCTCGAAAGCCTCGGCCATCCCGTCCGGCGTGGCACCGCCTCCGAGGCGGCACTGCGCAAGGTCCACGATTTCATCGCCTTCCGCGACCCGACCGGCAATCCGATCGAGCTCACCTGGCGCCCGGCCTATAGCGGGCGGCGCTATCACGGCGCGCGCGATGCCGGCATCACCGGCTTCAGCCATGTCGGCCTCTGCTCCAGCGATCTTGCCCGCGACGAGGCGTTCTGGACCAAGGTCACCAATGCCCAGGTCTCCGACCGGATCGGCGATGCGCCGCTGCTGCGCATCGATGAGGTCCATCACACCATCGCGCTGTTCCCGTCGGTGAAACCCGGCATCCAGCACATCAACCATCAGGTCGAGACCGGCGACGACATCATGCGCTCGCACCAGTTCCTGAAGGACCGGCAGGTGCGCATGGTCTTCGGCCCCGGCCGGCATCCGACCTCCTCGGCCAAGTTCCTCTATTTCGAGGGGCCGGACGGCATGGTCTTCGAATATTCCAGCGGCGTGCGCGAGATCGCCGACGAGCTGCTCTGGCGCGAGCGCCAGTTCATGTTCGAGCCGAAGGGCTTCTGCAAATGGGGCGCCAAGCCCAACATCGCCGAATTCAACAAGTGAGCGCTTCATCAGTGCCGCCGAGCGCCGCCCAGGAGGATCTGGTCCGGCAGGCCGGGCGCGCGCTGGCGCGCCATGGCCTCGTCCATGCCTATGGCCATTGCAGCGTGCGGCTCGACGAAGGCCATTTCCTGGTCTCGCCGGCCAAACCGCTTGGGTTGGTCGCCGACGGGGACATTTGCACCGTCGTGCCGATCGACGGGCCATTGCCGGACGGGGTGCTCGGCGAGGTCCGCATCCATCGCGAGATCTATCGGCGCCGGCCCGAGGTCGGCGGCGTCGTGCGGTCGATGCCTCCGAGGGTGATGACGCTCGGCACGGCCCGGATCACACCAAAACCACGACATGGCTTCGGCAGCTATTTCGCGCCGCAGCCGCCGCTCTGGGACGATCCGCAATTGCTGCGCAATGACGAGCAGGCGGCTGCGCTAGCCGAGCAGATGGGCCGGGCGCGCGCCATCGTCATGCGCGGCAACGGCGCGGTCACCGCTGGCGCGAGCCTGGAAGAGGCGGTCGTCCTGACCTGGTATCTCGAGGACGCGGCGCGGGTCGAGTTCGAGGCCAGGGCCGCCGGCATCGCCGATGCCGGAGTCATCCTCGGTGAGACGGAAGTTGCGCAGCGCGCGACCTGGTCCGGCGCCATCCTCGAGCGGATGTGGGCCTATCTGACGTCGGAGAAAACCTAGAGCCTGTAGATGTTCCTTGGAACCGCGTCGTCATCCTGGACAAGCGCCGAAGGCGCGCAGCTCCAGGATCCATCGTAGGGTTCCGGAGCCCTACGATGGATCCCGGGACGAGCTTCGCTCGCCCAGGATGACGGTGGTGGTTCCGCGGGAACTCGGTCAGCGAATGTCCTCGGCGGAGAGACGAGGCCAGGTGGCGTCGGCACGGGCGATATAAGTCTTCGTCCGGCGTGCCCAGGTCTCGCGCACGCCGAGGTCGTAGTTGAGGTAGAGCTTGCCATCGACAATCGACCAGGCTTCGGGCTCGATCTTGACGAGATAGCCGCGCGATGTGCCATAGGCGCAAAAGCCGCCATAGGCCGGCAAATAGCGCTTCGGCTCAGCCTCGAACAGCGCCTTGTGCTCGGCGCTGGCGAAGCGCCAGATGGCGCCGCCGTGCCGCACCGAAAATTCCGGTTTGCCGAGGCGCGGACCGCCATCGCGAAAATAGGCGACGGGGTCGTAGCCGCGGATCGCGAGTTCCTCGGTCGAGTCCAGCGTGTTGACCGGGCGGGGCGCGTCCGACCATGCCTCCGCGCCGACGAGGCCGGGAACGAGCACTACTGCTGCCAGATGGATGAAGCTGCGTCTGTCGAGCATCGTCTTGCCCTCCGCGTTCAGGACCGGCGCGCTTCGAGCGCTTCGAAGACATAGGCCGCGAGCCAGCCATAGATCGCATGGCCGACGAGACTCATCAGCGAGAGGCGCGGCACGTCGTTCAGCAGAAAATGCTGGCCGGCGAGCGGAGCGAAGAAGGCGAGCGCGATGAAATAGGTGATCACGCCCCAGATCCAGCCGTCGGCGGGCATGCCGAAGCTCTTCACCCAGCGCGTCAGCAGCCAATAGCCGAGCGGATAGAACAGGAAGCCGGTGACGAAATGCAGCAGCTTTGCGACTGGCGTCGAGAGGGTGATGCCGAGCTGATGGGCGAACAGCGACTTCACCAGCTCCGGCGGCTCCAGCGGATATTCGGCGAACCAGGCAGTCGGGACGGCGGAGAACAACTCCCAGAAGCCGAGGCCGGCGAAGCCGCCGATCGCGAGATTCATCACGGTGCGAGCCGAGGGCAGCGCGAAGCCCCTGGTCATGGTTGCGGTGTTCATGGCGTGTCCTTTCCGTGGGATCAGTGGGCGATTGCGAGCGGGGTTGAGGCGACGGCGAGTGCGGCGACGAGGCCGCTCGCCGTCTTTCCGAGCCGCCCGAGCTTTTCGAGCCGGCGGCTGGCGAAACGGTTGTGACCCCGGCGCCGGGCCAGGCGCTCGAGCAGGACGATCGCGGCCCGGTCGTGATTGCCGGAGCGGATCAGGCTCTCGGCATAGGCCTGCTCGAACAGGTCGCGCTGGGCATGGCTGCCACCGACCGTGAGCAGGCCGGGGCGCGCGGCTCCGAGAAGGCGGGCCGCCTCGCCATAGTCGCGCTCGTGGAAGGCGATCAGTCCGAAGGCGGCGAGCGCGCCGTTGCGGGCAGCATCGCGCCGCTCGCCGCTATGATGAGTTTTGGCATCTGCGATCAGGCCGCGGGCGATGGTCGCTGCTCCGTCGGTCTGGCCGGCGCCGAGCAGCGACAGCGCATAATGCAGGTCGGCGAAGACGAGGCAGCCGTCATGGACGCGGCCTTCCGCCCTGGCGGCGAGCTCCTCCCAGCGCTCGCCGACATCGATGCCGGCGAATTCGAGCCGGGCCAGCAGCGAGGCGCCGTTGGCGATGTCGCGATAATCGTCGGTCGATTCGGCCCGGATCTCCTCGTCGTAAAGCCGCAGGACCTCGCCGGTCTCGCCGCGCTCCAGCCGGAACAGCGCGAGATGCCAAAAAATATGGAAGCGCAGGTTGTTGGCGTGGGCCCAGTTGCGGCCGTCGCCGAGCCAGGCGATACCCTCGTCGGCCCGACCGGTCATCTCCAGCACATGGGCGACGGCATGGCGACCCCAGGCGTCGCGCGGGCTCAAGCTCACGGCGCGGCGGCCGGCGCGCTCGGCGTCAGCATAGAAGCCCTGTTCCTCGAGCGCGAAGGCGTGGCAGCCATGGACGTAGCCGGCGAGCGGATGATGCTCGCCGAAGCCGGGCGCGACGCGGCGCAGGGTCGACAGCATCTGCGCCTGGTCGCCGAGCATGAACCGGATGCCGTGCGAGAGCTTGAGCGCCAGTACGTCGAAAGGATGGGCGAGAAGAATCGCCTCCAGCTGCTCGGCCGCCCGGCGCGGGGCGTCGTCGAGCCAGAGCGCCAGCGCCTCGACGACCATGGTCTCGCGCCGTGAGATCGGCCGTTGCGCTGCCGCTGCCCTTGCCCGGGCAAGGCAATCGCGGGCTGGGCCGAGCAGCTCGCCGCGCGCCAGCGAGAGCAGCATCAGTCCTTTGGCGGCATGGGCCAAAGCGAAATCGGGATCGGCGGCGAGGGTGCGGGCGAGATGATCGGGCGTCGCGGCGGCATGGGCGACCAGCGCTTCGAGTGTGTCGTTCCAGGCGCGGCGCGCGGCGTCGCTCACCACGGTGACGGGGTCGCCGGACAGGTCGTGTTGCGTGGCGTAGGACATGGACTGCTCCGGGGTCGCGCCGGGAAGGGCGCTTTTCAGGGAGTTCGCAAAAGGTCGATCAAGCGGCGTTCAACTCGCTTCACGGACCCGTGTAGGCATGGTGGCGTCGGGCGTGGGGTCCTCCTGGCGTTCCACCACGGGCTGTCGCTCCGGGCCGGCCCAGGGCGCGCGCTTGAACCAACCGACCAGGATTGCGGTCGCGAGGATCAGCGCGAAGCCGGTGAGGTTGAGCAGCGCCACGATGAGCTCGCTGCGCCCGGCCATGTCGGCGGCTGCACCGAGCAGCCGGGCGAGCACGGCGCTGGCGAGGAAAGCCGCCAGAGACTGCCGGCCGATCAGGATCAGGAGATGGCCGGCGCCGCGATCAAGCCGCTCGCGCCAGGGCTCGATCAGGCTCAGCACGAAATAGGCGAGCGCCAGAAAATGCAGCACGCGCAGGATGTGCAGGTCGGTCTTCTCGTTAGCGGGGAGGAGGAGGTCGCGGGCGGCCTGTGCCAACGGCCAGTGCTCGAGGATGCCCCAGAAGGACAGCGGCAGCGAGACGAGGACGAAGAGCGCCGCGGCGAGCATCAGCCGCCGGTCGCCGAGCCGAGGCACCGGCAGCCATTTCATGCCGATGAAGAAGCCGATGAAGAAAATGAACTGCCAGGCGAACGGGTTGAGGAACCAGCTCGCGCCGTTCCAGGGATTGCCGGGCAAGTTGATACCCCTTGCCCAGACCGCGGCGTAGAGCAGGGCGGCGACGAGGAAGGGCAGGGCGGGGTGGAGGCGCCGGACCAGCATCATCACCGGAATCAGCGCCAGTATGACGAGATACATCGGCAGGATGTCGAGATAGTCCGGCTGCCAGGTCAGGGTGGCGATGCCGAGCAGCGCGCCCGCCGGATCGGTGAGCAGCGGCGGGAATTGCTCGGCGACCTTGCCCAAGCCGAAGACATGGTCGAGCCCGGCGGCGAGAGCGATCAGAGCCAGGACAAGACTGATCTGGGCCCAGTAGACCTGCCAGATCCGATAGGCGATGCGCGCCGTGCCGAGCGCGAGCCCGCGCCGGACAAAGACGCCGCCGAAGGCGAGCGCGCTGGCGATGCCGGAGCAGAAGACGAAGAGCTCGGCGCCTGAGGAGAAACCGAAACGGGCCGGAATCCACGCATTCCAGCTGTTCTCAGGCAGATGTGCCACGAAGATGATCAGCATGGTCAGGCCGCGAAAGACGTCGAGCCGTTCGTCGCGGGGCCGCTTCGCTGGCGTCGCGGGGAGGGCGGCCATCAGAAGGCTCCCTCATAGCTGGCGGCATCGATGCGGCAGGCGAGCAGCGTGAAGCCGTCGCGGCGCCGGAAGCCTGCCTGCGCTTCGCGCCCGAGGGTTTCGCGATCGTCGATCGTCGCGCCATGGCCGCCCATCGCCCGGGCGATTGCGGCGAAGTCGGTCTCGCCAATGTCGACGCCGGCACGCGAAAGACCGAGCTGGCGCTGCTTCAGCGCGATCAGCCCGAGCGCCTTGTCGACGAGCGCGACGACGATCAGCGGCAGGCGAAGATCGCGCAGCGTCGCCAGCTCGCCCAGCACCATCTCCAGCCCGGCATCGCCGACGAAGCATAGCGTCGGCTGGCCCCAGCCGAGCGCCGCCCCCGTCGCCAGCGGCAGCGCGCAGCCCATGGTGCACAGCCCGCTCGACTGCAGCAGGCGGCGCGGCCCGTCGCAGCTCCACATTTGGCTGAGCAGGATGCGGTGCGCGCCGGAATCGGCTGTTGCGATCGTGCCCGCAGGAGCAATGGCGCGCAGCGTCTCGACGACGATGTGGGGGCCCCATGCCGCAGGAGCGGCGAAGGCGGCATGGAGGCGGCTGCGGATCATGGCCGGCTCGCCGTCGCTCCAGGCAGCTTTTGTCGGCAGATCATCCGCCAGCGCAGTCAGGATCGCGCCGACGTCGCCTTCGAGCAGCAGGCTCGATGCATGCATGCCGTGCTGGACCGGCTCGGCGACAATGTCGATCACCGGCTTGCCGGCCGGCCAGGGATTGCGCCAGCCCTGGCGCATCTCGATCGGGTCGTAACCGGCCAGCACGATCAGATCGGCCGCGTCGATCAGAGGGCGGACGATGGCGTCGGCCTTCGGCGACAGGCCGACAGCGCCGATCACGCGCGGATCGTCCTCCGGCACAAGCCCCTTTGCCTTGTAGGTGGTGAGGAGCGGCGCGCCCGTGGCGGCCAGGAAGCGTTCGAGCCCGCTAGCGCCATCCTGGACGAGATCGAGCCCGGCGATGACCAGCGGCTTCTGCGCGGCGGCGAGCAGCGTTCGCGCGGGCCCGAGACCAGCCGGAATGACGGGAGAGGGAGGCGGGATGGCGGGCGCCTCGCGCAGGCTGGTCCGAGCTTCGGCGACCGAGATCGGCAGGTCGATATGAACCGGCCCCGGCCGGCCGCGCCGCGCAATGGCGACGGCCTTCTCGACGACAAGGTCCTCGGTGCCGGGCGCAACCCGGAAGCTCGCCTTGACCAGCGGGCGCAGCACCGCCTGATGGTCGAAGACCTGATGCGTGTAGCTCTCGGCCAGCGCCTGATCGACGCAGCCGGTGACGATTATGAGGGGCACCCGGTCCTGCTGCGCATTGGCGACGACGTTGACCGCGTTGGCGACGCCAGGCCCGAGCGTCGCGACCAGCACCGGTAGGGCTCCCGTCGTGTGCCAGAGCCCCTCGGCCATGAAGCCGGCAGCGTTCTCATGCCGCGCCAGCTCGAAGCGGATGCCGGCGCGACCGAGCGCATCGACCAGCGCCAGCACCTCGCCGCCGGGGATGCCGAAGGCATGGGTCGCGCCTGCTGCCGCCAGGCGAAGGGCCAGGAGATCCGCGCCGGTCACGATGTCGTCCGGGCCGGTTTCGCTCGACTCTGCGGCCGCTATCCGTTCGTGACGCATGCTTTGTCTCCAACTCGCCGGGCGGGCGTCGTTGCAGGAGAGATCGCGGCGGAGAGCGGTTTGGTTACATGATCACGCCGATGTGAGGCCGACCTGTCCGATCCCTCCGCGCGAGTTCGCGAACCTCGCCCGCCCTGTCGCGGCTTGTGAGTGCGCCATGAGCGTGCGACGGAAGAGGCCGGCCCGACCCGCGACCTCCCGAAAAGCGCGCCTGCCTTGTCGCTCGACGAACTCGAAACCCAGCTTAGACCGGTCTTCCTAGCGGCTCTCGCCGGCGATGCCGCGGCCTATCGCCTGTTCCTCGACGCGATCAGCGTGCGTTTGCGCGGCTATCTGCGCGGCATGCTGGCCCGGGCAGGGCGCCATGAGCCGAGCGAGATCGAGGACGTGTTGCAGGAGACGTTGCTGGCGCTGCATCTCTCGCAGCACACCTATGATCGCACGAGCCCGGTGACAGCCTGGGCCCATGCGATCGCGCGGTACAAGCTGATCGACCATCTGCGACGCTCCGGGCGCCATGCCGGCAGCCTGCCGCTCGACGATGAGGCCTATCAGCTCGCCGATCCGACCGGTGGCGCGGCCTCGGAAGCGAGGCTCGACCTGGAGCGCGCCATGGCGACCCTGCCCGAGCGCACGCGCAGGCTGATCGACCGGGTCAAGCTCCAGGGCGGGAGCATCGCCGAGGCCGCGCAGGCGGCGGGCATGACCGAGACGGCGGCCAAGGTCGCGATCCATCGCGGCCTGCAGGCCATGGCCCGGTTTCTCTCGCGACGCGGGGAGCGGCCGGGATGATGTCCTTGCACGATGGTGAGTGCGTAACCTTTCGGGGGCTTGGCCCGAACTTCCTGCCAAGTGGAACAGACAGCCATGCGAACCGATGACCTGATCGCCGTGATGACCGCCGGCCACCGCCCGGTGGATACTGGCTGGCTGCGCCGCGCCACCTGGCTCTGTGCCGTGGCGGCGCTGGCGCTGACCGTCCTGCTTGTCTTCCTCATCCTCGGCGCTCGTGCGGACATCGCCGGCGCCTGGCTGACACGCCCCGTGATCGCCAAGGCGCTGCTCGGCGCCAGCGTCGCGAGCATCGCGCTCGTTCTGTTCCAGCGCAGCCTTCGGCCTGGGCTGAAGCCCGGCCGTGCCCTGCCGCTCGTCGCCATTCCTGTCGCCTTCGTCGCCGGCTGGGCCTTGTTCACGCTGGCGCAGGCGCCCGCCGAGCAATGGGGCGAGCTGGTCTTCGGCCGCCACTGGCGTGCCTGCCTCATCGCGGTGCCGCTCTATGCGCTGGTGCCGCTCGTGGTCCTGTACGGGCTTGCGCGCCATGGCGCGCCGGTCGACGGCAGGGTGACAGGCGCCTGCGCCGGCCTCGCCTCAGCGGGGCTCGCGACGCTCGCCTACAGTCTGCACTGCCCGGACGACGCCGCGCCCTTCCTGGCGACGTGGTACACGATCGCGATCGCGGCGGTCGCCGCTATCGGCGCGATGGCCTTTCCGCGGCTACTGCGCTGGTGAGCAGGGCTCCGGTCGCCTGCGACCATCTTGCTCCGCGGAGGAGCGCGAGGAGCAGGTGCTCGGCATGCTGCTCGACAAGCGCGTCGACGGCCTGATCATCTGCAGCGCCCGCCTCGATGATGAACGGCTATTGCGCGTGATCGCGCCGCACCGGGCGGTGGTGCTGATCAACCGCGCCGCCGCCAAGCGCCATGCCGCCACGATCGAGGTCGATTACTGCGCCGGCGTCGAAGCCGTGGTGACGCAATTGAGCGCCCTGGACCGCATGCGCTTGGGCTTCGCCGCCGGGCCGGCGGCCTTGCAAGGCGGGCGCAAGCGGAGGGAAGGGATCGAGGCGGCGCTGGCGCGCCACGGCCTCTCCCCTCTTCTTCGATCTGCCCTGCACGCCGGACCGCCAGGGTGGCGCCGAGATCGCCGCAAGGCTGCTGCCCGAGGTTGCTCAGGTCGATACCATGATCTGCTACAACGACCTGGTCGCGCTCGGCCTGATGAAGCCGCTCGAACCGGCCGGCATCAAGGTGCCAGAGGAGAGATGGCCCTGGTCGGTTGGGACGATATCCCGGCCTCCGACCTGGTCTCGCCGGCGCTGACGACGCTCAGGATCGCCAAGCAGGGCCTCGGCGAGATGGCGATGCGGATGCTGCTCGACCGCATCGCCGGCCGCAACGCCCAGCAAGGCATCGTCATCGAGCCGGATCCGATCTGGCGGGCGACGACGCCGGCCGTTTAACACCCGGCAGCTCAGCTCATATTGTCGCGCAGGAATATCTCGATGCGGATGCGCTCCTGGTCGAGCAGGATCGGTTCGCCGGTGACCTCCGCCATCAGCAGGCGCGCCGCCGAGCGCGCCTCGTGGCCGGGGTCCTGGTTGATCACGGCCGCGACCGTGCCCGACAGAAGGCCGCGCCGCGTCGCCTCGGTCAATTCGTGCGCAATGAAGACGAGCGGCCTGCCGGCAGCTTCCAGCGCGGCGACGATGCCCTCATTGCCGGCGCCGATATTGTAGAGCCCGATCAGGTCGGGATACTCCGCGAGGAGCTTGGCCGCCGCCGCCTCGTTGCGCTCGCTCTGATCGCGCCCCTCCAGCGCCGGCAGCAGTCCGAGCCCGGGATACTCGCCGGAGAGCACCTGCTGGAAGCCGTAGAGCCGCTCGACGTGGTCGCGCAGCGACATCGAGCCGAGGACGACGCCGACCTTGCCGGTGCGGCCGCCGAGGAAGCGGCCCATCAGCGAGGCGCTGGTGCGCCCCGCCGCCGGATTGTCGATGCCGACATAATGGGCGCGGCGGGAGGTCGGGGCGTCCGAGACCAAGGTGACCACGGCAATGCCGCGCGCGACGAGATCGTCGATGGCGGCGCGGACCTTGGGATGGTCGAGTGCCACCGTGGCGACGCCGTGGAAATGCTCGGCGAGGCCGGCTAGCCCGCTCGCCAGTGCCTCGGGATCGAAGACGTCGAGCTGCAGGATGTCGATGAAGGCGTTCTGCGGCTCGAGCCAGTCCGAAATCCGGCGCACCTGCTGCATCAGCCCGGCCATGAACGCGTTCGTGCTGGAAGGGAGGATGAAGGCGAAGCGGAAGGACTGGCCGCGCGCCAGCCGCGCCGCCGCCGGATTGGCCCGGTAGTCGAGCTTGGCGATGGCGCGCCTGACGCTTTCGACGGTCTTGGCGCGGACGCCGTCGCGCTGGTTGACGACCCGGTCGGCCGTGGCGAGCGAGACCCCGGCCTCGCGCGCCACGTCTTCCAGCGTCGCTCGCCTGACCGGGAGCCGGTTCCGATCCACCGCGTCCTCCACGACCTCTCCTCGCATCTGCGCCATGGGATCGGCGTCAAGCTTCGCCCACGACGCAGGCCTTTGACATTGGCGTGGGCCTCAAGTCCAGCCGTTCGGCTAGCCCGATGCCTCAGCCATCAGCGCGCCGCCCAAAGCAGGCCGCGCGTCATGATCGTGCGGATCTCCGGCACGTCGAGCTCATAGGCACGGTGGCCGAGCGAGGAATAGAACACTCGCCCCTTGCCATAGCGCTTGCGCCAGACCACCGGCATCACCACCCCGTCGATCCAGGGCGCGTGCTCGCCCGTGAAGGTCGTGGTCGCCAGCACCTCGTTGGCCGGGTCGACATGCATGTAATACTGCTCCGAGCGGTGCTCGAAGCTGGCGATGCCCTGCATCAGCGGATCGTCGGGCCGGGTGATGTCGACGGTGTAGTCGATGATCCCGCCGGGATGGGCCACCCATTGGCCGCCGCACATGAACTGGTAGTCGACCGCGTCGCGGAAGGCGTCGCCCATGCCGCCGTGATGGCCGGCGAGCCCGACGCCGCCGGCGACCGCCTCGCACAGGGCGGCCGCCTCCGGCTTCTCGATCTTCGACATCGTATAGATCGGCACGATCAGCGAGTAGTCACGGATCGCGGGATCGAGAAAGACGGAAGTCGCGGTCTCGACCCGCACGTCGAAGCCCTCCGCCTTCAGCCAGCCCCGGATCATCGAGCTGCAGAGGTCGGGGTCATGGCCGCTCCAGCCGCCCCAGACGATGAGCGCAGTCCTTGTCATGTCGATCCCCGTTCAATCCAAAGTGCCGGTGGGCAGGCCGGGCGGCAGCATGGCCGGCCGCTCGACCGTGGTTGCAAGCGTGACGCGCCGCCCTTCGTCGGAGGCGGTCTGGAAAGCTTCCATCGCCTCGAGCACATGCAGCGCCAGCGCGCCGCTGGCCCGGTGCGGCCGGCCCGAGATCAGGCCCGCCGCCATGTCGGCGACGCCGATCGAGCGGAACTCGCCCTCGCTGTTGCCGTGGCTGAGGGCCTGCGCCTGCCAGTCGCCGCCGGCCTTGGCGACCAGGACCTCGCCGCCGAAGCGGTTGGGGTCGGGCACCGACAGGCTGCCCTGCGAGCCATAAATCTCGATCGGGCTGTGGCGGTGCTTGGGAACGTCGAAGCTCATGGTGATCGAGACCACCGCGCCCGAGACGAATTCGAGCACGCCGGTGACATGGGTCGCGACCTCGACCGGGATCAGCGTGCCGTTCAGCGGCTGGCTGGTGACGAGGCGCTCGGCCTTCGGCCGCGTCGCGAAGCCGACGACGGAGGCGATCGGCCCGAGCAGGTTGACGAGGTCGGTGATGTAATAGGGGCCCATGTCGAGCATTGGGCCACCGCCGCGCAGATAGTAGAAGCCTGGCGCCGGGTGCCAACGCTCATGGCCGGGACAGCCGAAGAAGGCGTTGCCGGCGACAGCCTTGCCGATGGCGCCATCGTCGATCAGCTTGCGGGCGGTCTGGTGGCCGCCGCCGAGGAAGGTGTCGGGGGCCGAGCCGACGCGCAGGCCCTTCTCCTCCGCGAGATCCATCACCTTGCGGGCCTCGGCGACGTTGACGCCGAGCGGCTTCTCGGAATGGACGTGCTTGCCGGCCCGCAGCGCCGCGAGGCTGACATCGGTATGGGCCAGCGGCACGGTCAGGTTGACGACGATCTCGACATCGTCGCGCTTCAGCAGCTGGTCGACCCGCATCGCCGGCACGCCGAACTCGGCGCCGCGCGCCTCGGCCGGGGCGGTGCGCATGTCGGCGACGGCGCGCAGTTCGATGGTCGAGAACTGCTGCATCGCCGTCATGTATTTCGTCGAGATGTTGCCGCATCCGATGATGCCGACGCCGATCTTTCGCATGGGACGCTCCTTGATAGCCGGATGCTCAGCCTTTCACCGCGCCGGCGGTCAGGCCGGCGACGATGTGCTTCTGGGCGAAGAGGAAAAGGATGATGGTGGGCAGGATGGTGAGGGTGATGAAGGCGAGGATCAGGTGCCACTCGGTCGAGTATTCGCCCTGGTAGACCATGATGCCGAGCGGCCAGGGGTAGAGGCGGTCGCTGTTCAGCATGACCAGCGGGATCAGATAGGCGTTCCAGCTGTGCACGAAGGTGATGGTGCCGACCGTCGCCAGGATCGGGCGCGACAGCGGCAGCGTCACGTAGCGGAAGAACTTCGGATAGGAGCAGCCGTCGACCAGCGCAGCCTCGAGCAGCTCGGTCGGCAGGTCCTTGAAGAAGCGCCGCAGCAGCAGGATGCTCATCGCCAGCGCGAAGGCGACCTGGGGCAGGACGACGCCCATATGGCTGTCGAGCAGGCCGAGATCGCGCACCTTGATGAACATCGGCAGGATCGCGGTGGCGGCCGGGAAGAGCAGGCCCATCGTCAGGTAGTTCAGCAGCATGTCGCGGCCGAAGAAGTGCAGATGGGCGAAGACGAAGGCGGCCATCGACGCGCAGATCAACGTCAGCACCACGGTCAACGTGGCGATGACGAAGGAATTGCCGAGCAGCTGCCAATAGCGCCGCGAGAGCAGGATGTCGGCGTAATTGCTCCATTCCCAGACGCTCGGCAGGCCGAACGGGTTGGTGCGCAATTCGCCGAGCGACTTGAAGCCGCCGAGAACGGTAGCGACCAGCGGCGTCATCACGAACAGGACGATGGCGGCAAGATAGAGCGCCTTGCCGACGGCTGCCGGGCTGAAACCGTCGTCGCTGAAGGGGGCGGAGGAGGCGGGCTCACTCATCGCGCATGATCCAGCGCTTGTAGGTGAAGGCGAACACCACGCAGATCAGGAACAGGATCACGCCGACGGCGCTGCCGAAGCCGACGCGCATGCGCGTGATCCCGAAGGTGTAGAGGAAGCTCACCATGGTGTGGGAGGAGTCCGAGGGGCCGCCGCGCGTCAGCGGCATCACCAGGTCGAAGAGCTGCAGCGAGCCGACGATGGCGAAGAAGACCGAGAGGCGGATGGTCGGCGCCAAGGCGGGTATGACGACATAGCGCAGGGTCTGCCAGCGGCTGGCGCCGTCGATCCTGGCCGCCTCCAGCATGGAGCGGTCGATGGTTTGCAATGCTGCGATGAACAGCATCATGTGGAAGCCGAAATACTTCCATACGACGACGACGAGGATGGCGGCGAAGGCCGTCTGCGGGCTGGCCAGGAGGTGTGGCGCCTCGGCGCCGAAGCCCTTGTAGATCGCCGCCAGCAGGCCGTAATCGCCGTCATAGACGAAGCTGAAGATCAGGCCGGTGGCGATCTCCGCCAGGATATAGGGCAGGAAGAACACCATCCTGAGCGCCACCGAGCCGCGGAAACGGTCGGCCAGGATGATCGCGAGCGAGAGCGCCAGCGGCAGCTGGATCACCAGCGAGACGACGATGATCAGCAGGTTGTTCTTGAAGGCGGTGCCGAAGGCGCGGTTGTCGAAGACGAAGCGGTAGTTGTCGAGGCCGATCCAGTTGGTCGGCTTGCCGAAGCCGTTCCAGTTGAAGCCCGAATACCAGGCGGCCTCGCCGACCGGCAGCACCACGAACAGCGTGAACAGCAGCAGCGCCGGCGGCAGGAACAGCAGGATCGTCGAGAGCTTGCCGACATCGGCGACTCTGCGTCCGGCGAGCGCAGCCATGATCACCTCGCGATGTGAACGGGCAGGAGAGGTCGGCCGGCGGGATGGAGCCGCCGTCTCGCACTTCGATCGATGGGGGACGAGCGATGTCCCCCGACTGGCTGGTCGTCAGTTGCCCTGGCGGAAGGCGTCTTGGATCGCCTTGGCCGCCTGCTTCGGCGTCATCGTGCCGGCGGCGATCTCGGTGGTCGCGTCGTTGACGACGCGGCCGACGGAGGGGCCGAGATCCTGGTCGTAGAAGTTCTGGTGATAGCTCGAATTGGCGATGTTCTGGGCGATGTTGCGCATGAAGGCGCTGCCCAGCCCCGCTTCGGCGCCCTTGTAGACAGGCACGATGAAGTTGCCGGCGGCGAGGCGCTTCTGCGGCTCGGCGCTGACGAAGTGCTTCAGGAAGGCGACGGCCTCCTTCGGGGCGCCCTTGGTGACGAGCCAGCCATTAATGCCGCCCAGCGTGTCGCTCGGCTGTCCTTTGCCGCCCGGGACGGTTGGGAAGTTGATCCAGGCGAGCTTGTCGTCGGGGATGCCGGTCTTGTCGACCGCGAAGACCTTCTGGGTGTGGTAGAAGCTGGAGATGGCGAGCAGCATCGCCGCCTTGCCGTCGCCGAAATGGCCGATGGCCTGCTGGCTCTTGAAGCCGAGAAAACCGTTCTGGAAAGGCTGGAGATCGACGAGCTGCTTGAAGAGCTCGCCCGATTTCTGGAAGGTGTCGCCCTCGAAGCCGCCGTCCTGCCCCTTCAGCGCCGCCTGGATCGCAGCCTTGCCGCCGAGGCGCATGGCCAGGTTGGTCCAGTAGAAATGCACCGGCCATTTGTCGGCGCCGCCGACCGCGAGCGGCGTGATGCCGGCGGCCTTGAGCTTCTTCACCGCGTCGAGGAGGTCGTCATAGGTCACGATCTTGCCGGCATCGACGCCGGCTTTGCCAAGCAGGTCCTTGTTGGCCATGAAGCCGACCTGCGAGACACCGTAGGGCACGCCGTAGATCTTGCCGTCGATCGTGAAGGCGTCGACCGCGCTCTGGGAGAGATTGTCCTTGTAGCCCTGCATCGCCGGGGTGATGTCCTCGAGGACGCCGGCCTCGACCTGGGACTTCAGCACGCCGCCGGCCCAGCTGTAGATGACGTGGGGCCGGTCCCTGGACTGCAGCAGAGTCGGCGCCTTGGCCTTGTAGGCCTCGTTTTCGAGATATTGCATCTCGACCTTCACGCCGGGGTTCTTCGCCTCGAAATCGCGCGCCACCTCTTCCCAGAGCTTCACCACGACGGGATTGGCCTCGATGTGCAGCCATCTGACCGTAGTCTGGGCGAAGGCCGAGCCTGCGCTAACGGCGAGGGCGACGGCGCCGACGAGCAGGGCTTTGAAACGAGCCATGAGTTCCTCCCGGGGTTCGGCCGCTGGCGGGCCGTTGATGGTTCGAACCGTAAGCTCAGGATTTGAGGTGCGCAACTCAAATTTTGATGTTATTCGGAGCCGGACGCTGCGACCTTGATGCGGCGATGGCGAGGGAGGCGGTCTTGGCGGGTGCGATTTATCCCGATCTCGAGGGCAAGGTGGTGCTGGTCACGGGCGGTGGCTCCGGCATCGGCGAGGCGATTGTGCGTGCCTTCGTCCGGCAGGGCGCGAAGGTCGGCTTCATCGACCTGAAGGAGGCCGAGTCCCGCGCCATTGCGGCGGAACTCGCTGCCGCTGGTGCGAGCGTCCATTTCGAGGGTGCGGACCTGACCGATATCGCCGCGCTGCGACAGGCGATCGGCGCGATCCGGGAGACGCTCGGTCCGGTCGACATCCTCATCAACAATGCCGCCCATGACGAGCGCCATAATGCGCTGGACGTGACGCCCGAATACTGGGACGAGCGCATGGCGGTGAACCTGAAGCACCAGTTCTTCGCGGCGCAGGCGGTGCTGCCCGACATGATCGCGCGGAAGGGCGGCGCGATCGTCAATTTCGGCTCGACCTCCTGGATGATCGGCCAGGGCGGCATGCCGGCCTATACGGCGGCGAAGTCGGCCGTGCTTGGGTTGACGCGCTCGCTGGCGCGCGATTTCGGCGAGCACAATATCCGCGTCAACGCGATCGCGCCGGGCTGGATCATGACGCAGCGCCAGATCGACCTGTGGCTGACGCCGGAAAGCGAGGCCGAGCTGATGCGGCGCCAGTGCCTGAAGCGCCGGCTGGTGCCGGAGGACATCGCCCGCGCGACGCTGTTCTTCGCTTCGGAAGAAGCGGGTGCCTGCACCAACCAGCATTACGTCGTTGATGGCGGCTGGGTCTGATCGCGGTCACATCGCCGGCGACGACATGGGTGAGGGCGGAGGGCGCGTGTCGCCGTGCTGGCGCTGGATTGTGCCGGCTGCATCTAGCCGTCGAGGAGGGCGGCGATCTCCGGCAAAGCTCGCAGGGCCGCCATCTCCTGCGCGGTCGGCAGCAACGACGCGGCCGACGATGTCGCCGAGGACGAAGGGGTCGATCGCCTAGGCCGGCATCTCGATGCTCTGCTCGACGGCGATCGCCCGGGCGCGCGCCTCGGCCTCGCCGGCCGCGCCCCGCAGATGATGGTGACTTCGATCCAGCTCGTCGCCGATCCCACCGAGGCGGGGTTCCGCCATTCCGTTCCTGCAGCGTTGTCGCGCGGGTGCACGGCGGCTGGGAGCCTGATGCGGTTGCAGGTGTCGTTCACCTTAAGGGGCAAGCCTCGCCGCTGTCCAAACGGCGCAGCAGCCGCCGTCCACAGCCCGTTCGAGGGCCGATGCCTCGCCGCTTGACGCCACAATCCCGCCATATAGGTTGACGCCCGTCGAGGTCTTCGGAGCGATCCGAAGCTAAGAGGGAATCCGGTGCGGCGTTCGCGCCCAATCCGGAGCTGCCCCCGCAACTGTAAGCGGTGAGTTTTCGACCCTGATGTCACTGGCGCTCGTGCGCTGGGAAGACGGTCGAGAGCGCTGATCCGCGAGCCAGGAGACCTGCCCCGACGGCGTATTGATGTCGCGCGGGCGGGGTGTCCGGCGGATCGAAGGCAGCTTTGGCCGCTTCCGCCGCCATAGCTGCCGCGTTCCCGAGCAGCCCTGTCCCGCACAGCGAGGGGCTGACGACGATGACCATGCACTCACAGTGCCGCTGTCGCTATTGGCGTCAGGCAGGGCCGGTCGCGCCCGCAGACGATAGAATTTCTTGTAATGATATAACATTTCATTCATAGCCGCGACATGACCGCTGCTCTTCTCCATTCCGCTGGGCCGAACGCCAGTTCGCTCGATCCCCTCGCGCTTTACGCCAGCGCGATCGACACGTCCGACTACGCGGAGCGCGTCGCGCCGCTCATCCTCAGCCTGAGTTCGGAGATCGGCGATCTCGTCGATGTCGGGGCAGGGGGCGGCCAGCTCGGCGCAGCCCTGCTCGATCCTGGGAGCCGCTGGACAACGATCGAGCCATCGCCGGTCATGCAGGCGCGCCTCGCACTCAGGCCGGAGCGGCCGCTCGTCATCCCCTTCGGCTGGGATGACGCGCGCGTCGTCTGCAAGCCAGCCGATACGGTGCTGGCGGCGACCATGCCGGGCTATTTCCACGATCCGCTCGCCTTCCTGGCGCGCTGCCGGCAATGGGCGCGGCGCCAGGTCATCTGGGCCGTGCCGGCGCAGGCGGGCCCGAAGGGCTTGATCCTCGCCGCCTGCCTGCCGCGCAAATGGCATGGCGAGGACGAGACACCCGGCATCGACCTCGTCCTGCCCAAGCTCGGGCGCCATCTGCCCGGCCGGATGGACGCGATCGACTGGACCTTCTCGCTCGTGCTGCCCGATCTGCCGGCCTTCGCCAGCTTCCAGGCCGACCGGCTCGGCTGGGCGCCGGGCGATCCGCGCCGGGCCGAGTTGCTCGACCATCTCGGCAAACAGGCGGTGCCGACCGATGGCAGCCTGCGTCTCTCCTGCCATCGCCGCTCCGCCATCCTCGTCTGGACCCTGTCATGACCGCCGTCGTCCGTCGTTCCCTGCTCGCAGCCACCGCCCTGGCTTCGATGCTTCTCGCCGCGCCTGCCTTCGCTCAGACCGAGATCAAGCTCGATGAGCTCGTCGTCACGGCAACCGGACGCCCCGAGCCGCGCAGCAGCATTCCGGGCACCGTCCAGGTCATCGACGCCTCGCAGATCGAGCGCACGCATGCGCAGTCGCTCACCGACCTGCTCGCCGAGAACGCTGTCGGCTTTTTCAGCCAGTGGACGCCCGGGCAGACCTCGATCAACATCCGCGGCGGCGCCACTGATGGCCAAGGCAAGGATTTCCGCAGCCAGGTGCTGGTGCTGATGAATGGCCGGCGCGCCGGCACGGCCAACCTGTCGAAGCTGTCGACGGCCGATGTCGAGCGCATCGAGATCATCCGCGGCCCGTCCTCGGTGGTCTATGGCAGCCAGAACATCGGCGGCGTGATCAACATCATCCTGAAGACCGGCCGCACCGCGCCGGGCACGATGATCGAGGGCGCCGGCGGTTCCTGGGGGCTGCTGAAGGGCAAGGCCCAGACCGGCGGGCTCTATGACAGCATCGACTACTACGCCGGCATCTCCGGCGGCACGCGCGACAACTACCATTCCGGCCGCGGCGGCACGACCATGGCCAATACCGGCTGGAAGCGCTTCGGCGCGGCCGGCGCCCTCGGCCTCCAGATCAATGCCGATCATCGCGTCGAGGCCACCTTGCGGACCGACGGCATCTACGATGTCGGCTTCCGTGGCTCCGGCGCCAACACGCTCAGCCAGGAAGACCGCTACAACAACTCCTTCGACGTGACCTATCGCGGTCAGCTCCCCGGCGGCCAGTATCGCTGGATGCTGCAGGGCTATGCGGTGCAGGACGTCGATAATTTCCGCTGGGCCTCGCCGGTCATCCGCGGCGGCAGCGGCCTGCCCGCGCCCGGTACTGCGGCCGATTATAACCGACGTGAGCTGAACATCGTCGGCACGCGTTTCCAGCCGAGCATGGCGCTCTGGGCCGGCAACGACCTGCTCGTCGGCTGGGACTGGGAGCGCAGCACGCTGCGCTCGACCCGCGACCGCATCGGCGTTCCCGGCAATCCGCTGGCGCAAGTCTCGCCGCAGGACAACAACCAGTCCGAGACGGTCAACGCGCTTTATGTCGAGGATTCCCAGAAGCTCTTCGACGATCGTCTCACACTGCGCGCCGGCGTGCGCCGCACGTTCGGCACGACCAGCTTCGAGTACACGCCGAATCTCGCTGGCCAACGCCCGCGCGAGGTCGATTATCAGGCGACGACCTACTCGACCGGCGCGACCTTCAAGGCGACCGACCGCCTGACCTTCCGCGTCGGCTATGCCACGGGTTTCCGCGCACCCACGGCGAGCGAGCTCGCCGCCGACTTCAACACGCTTGGCGGCGGGCGCATCTTCGGCAATCCCTCGCTGAAGCCGGAAACCAGCGAGCAGGTCGAGGCCGGCGCCGCCTATGCCGGTGAGGGCTGGCGCGCGGATTTCGCGATCTTCCAGAACGTGATCTCCGACCGCATCCTCACCCGCGCCCGCACAGGCGTGGCCAACACCTCCGACTACGCCAATAACTCCGCTGACATCGTCGTGCGCGGCGTCGAGCTGCAGCTCGATGGCGACATCCTGACGCTCGCCGGATACAACGACACGCCCTGGCGCTGGTCGGTGTTCGGCAATGGCGCCTGGAACTTCGACATGGAGGACAAGGGTGTGGCCGCGACGGCCAACAGCCGCAAGCCCGAGCGCATGTATCAGTACCAGGCGGCGGTCGGCACACGCTTCGGCCAGGGCGGCGTACGCTATCCGTGGTCGGTGCAGGTCTCAGGCGTGCTCTACGGGCCGATGTGGTACAATACCGAGGAAAACCTCCTGATCCCCTTCGCCGAGCCCAATCGCGACTGGATTCACCGCAAGAACCCGTTCTGGGTCTGGAACGTACGTGGCGAAGTAGAGATCACCAAGGGTGTGAAGCTGTTCGCGCTGGTCAACAACCTGTTCAACAAGAACGAGCACCCGATCTTCATCGGCATCGACAAGAAGCCCTACAAGCTCGACTCGCGCTTCGCCAATGGCGGCTACGGCACCTCGATGCCGGGGCTCGAGGTGCAGGCCGGCCTGCAGGCGAAGTTCTGACGGGCTGATGAAGCGTCTGCGCCTTCTCAGCCTGGCTCTGACGCTGCTGGCGTCGCCCTGGCGGGTCGCTGCGGCCGAGCCTGTCCGGCTGACCGACGCTGTCGGCCGGAGGATCGAGATCGCGCGGCCGCCGCAGCGCATTGTGCCGATCTTCGCCTCCAACACGGAACTGGTGGCGGCGCTCGGGCTGTCGGAGCGGGTCGTCGGCATCGAGGCCTATACGCGCTATCCGCCGGAGGTTCTGGACCGGCCGCAGGTCGGCGGCCGGCTCGGCTTCTCGGTCGACGCCATCGTCGCACAGCGGCCAGAGCTGCTGATCGTGACGCCCTCGCGCCAGGCGATGCATCTCTTGATCGAGCCGATGACCCGGCTTGGCATCCCCGTGATCGTGCTGCTCAGCCGCAGCGTCGCCGAGGTGATGGCCAATCTGCGGCTGGTCGGGCAGGCGACCGGAGAGCCCGCGCGCGGTGACGCGGTGGCGACGGCGCTGGAAGCGAGGCTCGCGACGGTTGAGGCGGCCGTCCCGGCGAGGCGACCCAACGTGGTCATGATCACCGGCCGGCTCGGCAACGGGCTGGTGCTGGTCGCACGCGCCGACAGCTATACTGGCGACGCCATGGTCAAGGCCGGCGGGCGCCATGCGCTGGAGCGCACCATCGTCGCGCAGGTCTCGCCCGAGGCTGTTATCGCCGCCGATCCCGACATCCTGCTCTTCGCCGGCCGCAAGGACGAGCTGGAAGCATTGATCGCCCAGCCCGGCTGGCGGCTGCTGCGCGCCGTGCGCAGCGGCAACGCCCATCTGGTCGCTCGTGCCGAGTTCCTCATCCCGGGCCCACGCACCGTCGACGGCATCGAGAAGCTCGCAGCGCTGCTGCGGCGGACGCCGCAGCCATGAAGCGCGCACTGCCCCTTCTTCTTGCCCTGTCGTCGGCGCTCGCCTTCGGTGCCATGGCGGGGCACGACTGGGCCAGCCCCGGCAGGCTTTTCTCGGCCTTATCGGGCGATACCTCGCTGCAAAGCCAGCTGTTGATGGTCTGGCGTCTGCCGCGCGTTCTGGCGGCGGCCCTCGTCGGCGCCCTGCTCGGCCTGGGCGGCGCCATCTTCCAGGGCGTATTCCGCAACCCGCTGGCCGAACCCTATCTGCTCGGCTCGTCCGGCGGGGCGGCGATCGGGGCGACGATCGCGCTGCTGGTGCCGCTCGGACTGCCGGCGGGGCCGGCGCTCGCCGGCCTGTCCTTTCTCGGCGCCTGGGGGGCGACCTGGCTGGTCCTCGCCGTCGCCGGCCTACACGGGCGGCCGGATACTGCCGGGCTGCTGCTCGCCGGGGTCGCGATCGCGGCGATGCTGGGCGCGCTGCGCTCCTTCCTGATGCTGGCGCTGTCCGACGACACGGTGAATCTCCAGGTCGTGCTGAGCTGGACACTGGGCGGCATCCAGACGCCGGACATGGCCGGGCTGGCGCTGCTCTCCGGCCTGGTCGTCGCGGCGCTCGCTCTATCGTTGCGGCTGGCGCGCGGGCTCGATCTGCTCGGGCTCGGCGAGGAGCAGGCCTTCGCCTTCGGGCTCGATCCTGCCGGCTTCGTGCGGATCGCGGTGCTGGTCGGCGCCGGCATCGTCGCTGCCGCCGTCGCCTATGGCGGGCTCGTCGCCTTCATAGGCCTGATCGCGCCGCATCTGGCGCGCTGGTGGACGGGGCCACGCCATGCCGGGATGCTTCCCGCGAGCGCCCTGATCGGAGCCGCGATCGTCTGCGCCTGCGACGGTATCGCCCGCGCCGTCCTGCCACCCGCGGAGGTTCCGCTCGGGCTGATCACGGCGCTGTTCGGCGGGCCATTCTTCCTGCTGCTGCTGGCGCGGAGGCTCCGGGCATGAGCGGGATCGAGTGCCGTTCGATCCGCGTCGAGGCCGGCGGCAAGCGCCTGCTTGACGATATCTCGCTCGCCTTCGCCAAGGGCACGCTGACCGGCCTCGTCGGCCCGAACGGCGCTGGCAAGTCGACGCTGCTGCGCGTGCTCGCCGGCTATCGCCGTGCGGATGCCGGACAGGTGCTCTGGCAGGGGCGGGATCTGGCCGATTGGTCGGCTGCAGAGCGTGGGGCGGCGGGCGGCTATCTCCCGCAACAGCTCGAACCGGCCTGGAACTATTCGGTCGAGGAGGTCGTTGCGCTGGGTGCGAGCCGCTCGGCTACGCCCCGGCCCGTCGCCGAACTCCTCGTCGAGCACGGCCTGAGCGAGCTCGCCGCGCGTCGCTGGAGCGCCTTGTCGGGCGGCGAGAGGGCGCGCACCATGCTCGCCGCAACCGTCGCCCCGCGGCCCGGCATCATTCTCGCCGACGAACCGGGCGCCAGCCTGGACATCCGCCACAGGCTCGATCTGGCGCACCGGCTGCGTGCCTTGGCTGAAACGGCTGTCCTCGTGGTGATCATGCACGACCTCGATCTGGCGGCCCGCTTCTGTGATCGTATCGTGCTGCTCGATGCCGGGCGCGTGGTCGCCGATGCGGCCGCGCAGTCCGTGATCTCCGACCCGGAGCTCGAGCGCGTCTTCAACATCCGTCTGCAGCGGCAGGCGCTCGAGCGCGACCGCGACTGGCTGATCGGGCTGAGCGCATGACCCCGGCGGCGGCGGGGCGCCGGCACCTCGTCGCTGGCCCGCGAGACCAACCACAGCCCGACCTGCGGCGAGACCTGCCTGCACAACAGTCGCCCATTCGACAATCGCAGGTGCAAAACTGCGAGCGACGGCGATAAGCTTGCCAGCGTGATGCCGGACTCGACCACGCAAGGGATGCTGGATCTATCCAAGCGCGACCTGGACGGGCTGAGGCCGGCAGACGGCATGGGTGCCGGGGCCGCGCACGCGGCCATGTCCAAGGAATGCGCTGATCTGATGAGACAGAGCTTCAAGCGGCGGACCCCCTTCCCGTCGACCTCATGAATTGGGCCTCTTGATCCGAGGTCCGGTAGCCAGCGCAATCCCGGAGAGTTTGCCATGCTCGAGAAGAAGCAGTTCTACATCGATGGTGCCTGGGTCGCCCCATCGGCCGGCCGTGAGCTCGCGGTCATTGATCCGTCGACCGAGCAGGCCTGCGCGGTGATCTCGCTCGGCGACGATGCCGATGCCGATCGCGCAGTCGCCGCCGCCAAGCGCGCCTTCGGGAGCTGGTCGCGCACCGAGCCGGCCGAGCGGCTGCGGCTGGTGGAACGGCTGCTCGAGATCTACAAGCGCCGCGCGCCCGACATGGCCAAGGCGATCAGCCTGGAGATGGGCGCCCCGATCGACATGGCGCTGACCAATCAGGTCGGCGCCGGCGCCTATCACATCACCAACTTCATCACGGCTTTCAAGGATTTCCAGTTCCTGCGCCCGCTCGGCCCGCATGCTCCCAACGACCGGATCCAGATGGATGCGATCGGCGTGGTCGGGCTGATCACGCCCTGGAACTGGCCGATGAACCAGGTGACGCTGAAGGTCGTACCGGCCCTGCTGGCCGGCTGCACCATGGTGCTCAAGCCGTCCGAGATCGCGCCACTCTCCTCGATGCTGTTCGCCGAATATGTCGACGAGGCAGGCTTCCCGAAGGGTGTGTTCAACCTGGTCAACGGCGACGGCGCCGGTGTCGGCACCCGCCTGTCCTCGCATCCCGACATCGAGATGATCAGCTTCACCGGCTCGACCCGCGCCGGCATCGCGATCTCGAAGGTGGCGGCCGAGAGCCTGAAGCGCGTCGTGCTTGAGCTCGGCGGCAAGGGCGCCAACATCGTCTTCGCGGACGCCGATCCGACGGCCGTGAAGCGCGGCGTGCTGCACTGCTTCAACAATACCGGGCAGAGCTGCAATGCGCCGACCCGCATGCTGGTCGAGCGCACGATCTACGATCGTGCCGTCGAGGAAGCGAAGGCGGTCGCCGAGCAGGTCGTGGTCGATACCGCGCACAAGCCCGGCAAGCATATCGGCCCGCTGGCGTCGGAAACCCAGTTCCGCAAGGTCCAGGATCTGATCCAGAAGGGCATCGACGAGGGTGCGCGGCTCGTCACCGGCGGCGTCGGTCGCCCGAATGGGCAGAACCAGGGCTATTTCGTCCGTCCCACCGTGTTCGCCGATGTGAACAACGGCATGACGATCGCGCGCGAGGAGATCTTCGGACCCGTCCTGTCGATCATCCCCTTCGACAACGAGGAGCAGGCGATCGAGATCGCCAACGATACGCCCTACGGGCTGACCAACTATGTCCAGTCCAATGACGGCGAGAAGCGCAACCGCGTCGCTTTGCGGCTGCGCTCCGGCATGGTCGAGATGAACGGCAATCCGCGCGGTCCTGGCGCGCCCTTCGGCGGCGTCAAGGCATCGGGCCGGGCGCGCGAGGGCGGTGTCTGGGGCATCGAGGAATTCCTCGAGCCCAAGGCGATCTCCGGCTGGGGCTCGCAGGGCTAACGGCATTCCATCGGCGCGCATCCGCTCGACAGAGCGGGTGCGCGAGCCGACGATCCAGATCGCCTGGATAGACGGGCGAGGCCTCGCGCAGGCGCATTTCCCCCGAGCTTTTCGCATGTAGCCGGGCCGCTTGCTTTCTATCAATTAACACGTTAAGTGTTTTGGAGAAGGCCCGCTCGGAGGCGCCCCTGCATGCCCCATCTCATCGTCGAGTACTCGGCCAATCTCGATTCCCTGGTCGATTTCCAGACGGTCGTCGAGGCACTACGAGCCGCTGCGGCGGAGACAGGCGTCTTCCCGCTCGGTGGCATCCGGGCGCGGGCGCATCGCTGCACTTATGTCGCCATGGCGGATGGCGCTCCCGAACACGGCTTCGTCGACGTGACGCTTCGGATCGGGAAAGGGCGCGACGAGGCCGTCCGGCAGCGGGCCGGCGAATATATCTTCGCAGCCCTGTCGAAGGCGCTCGATCCAGCCTTCGCCGCAACGACGGTCGCTCTCTCGTTCCAGCTCGAGGAGCTCCAGGGGCTGAGCTGGAAGCGCAACACCGTCCACGACGCGCTCGATCGCGCCTGAACAGCTTGCCCAGAACTCTGCGGTTCCCTTGAAGGATATGTGCCATGGCGACGTCATCCGCTGATCCGGCTGCCCTGTTCGACCAGCATCGGCAACGAGCGGCGACCCTGACCGCAAAACTTCAGCGCGACGGGGTCGGCCATCACATTGCCGGCCGCCGGGTCGAGTCGGCCTCAGGCGCGCGTTTCCAGACGATCTCGCCGATCGACAAGTCGGTTCTGGCGGAGGTGGCGCGCGGCGGCGCCGGCGAGATCGATCAGGCGGCCCAGGCCGCGGCCAAGGCTTTCCGATCCTGGCGCGATCTCGAGTCCGAGAAGCGCCGTGCCGTGCTGCACAAGGTCGCCGACGCGATCGAGGCGCATCAGGACGACATCGCGGTGCTCGAATGCGTCGATGCCGGTCAGCCCTACAAATTCATGGCCAAGGCGGCGCTGCGCGCGGCCGAGAATTTCCGCTTCTTCGCCGACAAGGCCGTCGAGGCCCGCCACGGCCTCAACCTGCCGACGAAAGACCACTGGAACGTCACGACGCGGGTGCCGATCGGGCCGGTCGGCGTGATCACGCCCTGGAACACGCCGTTCATGCTCTCGACCTGGAAGATCGCGCCGGCCCTGGCCGCCGGCTGCACCGTCGTCCACAAGCCGGCGGAATGGTCGCCGCTCACGGCCGATCTGCTGCCGCGCCTCCTCGCCGAGGCGGGCGTGCCCGAGGGCGTGCTCAACACAGTGCACGGCTTCGGCGAGGAGGCGGGCAAGGCGCTGACCGAGCATCCCGCGATCAAGGCGATCGGCTTCGTCGGCGAAAGCTCCACGGGCTCGGCGATCATGGCGCAGGGCGCGGCGACGCTGAAGCGCGTGCATTTCGAGCTCGGCGGCAAGAATCCGGTGATCGTCTTCGCCGATGCCGATCTGGAGCGGGCGCTCGATGCGGTGATCTTCATGATCTACTCGCTCAACGGCGAGCGCTGCACCTCGTCGAGCCGCCTGCTGGTGCAGGAGGACATCGCGGATGCCTTCATCGAGGCGCTCGCGGCGCGGGTGCGGCGGCTGAAGATCGGCCATCCGCTCGACCCGCGGACCGAGATCGGCCCGCTGATCCATGAGCGCCACTATGCCAAGGTCTGCTCCTATTTCGACATCGCGCGCGCCGAGGGCGCGATCGTGAAGGCAGGCGGCAGGGCCCATGACGGGCCGGGCGGCGGCTTCTATGTCGAGCCGACCCTGGTGGCGGGCGCGCATCCTCGGATGCGGGTCGCGCAGGAGGAGGTCTTCGGCCCCTATCTCACGGTGATCCCGTTCGCGGACGAGGCGGCCGCCGTCGCGATCGCGAACGACATCGACTACGGCCTGACCGGCTATGTCTGGACCGCCGAGATGGGCCGGGCGCTGCGCGTCGCCGACCAGCTCGACGCCGGGATGATCTGGCTGAACTCCGAGAACGTCCGCCATCTGCCGACACCGTTCGGCGGCATGAAGGCCTCCGGCATCGGCCGCGACGGCGGCGACTATTCCTTCGATTTCTACATGGAGACCAAGAATATCTGCCTCGCCAAGGGACTTCACCAGGTGCCTCGGCTGGGCGCCTGATCCGCCGAGATCAGGCCATCCAAGACAAGAATGTCGCTCAAGCGACCCGTCCGCCCAAGGAGATCAGCCATGCCCGCCCCGACGCATATCTTTACGCCGCCGTTCAACATCGTGCGCGCCAGCCATGTCGTCCTCGACGTGACCGATCTCGGCCGCAGCCGCGCCTTCTACGAGGACACGATCGGGCTTCATGTCGAGGACGCCGACAAGGACGCGGTCTATCTGCGCGCCGTCGAGGAGCGGCAGCATCATTCGCTGGTGCTGCGACGGGCCGACGGACCCTCCTGCCGCCGGCTCGGCTTCCGCGTCGGCACGCAGGACGATCTCGACAAGGCGGCGCAGCATTTCCGCGAGCTGGGCCTGCCGGCAGATTTCGTCGAGCAGCCCTATCAGGGACGCACGCTGCAGGTGAGCGATCCCGAAGGCCTGCCGCTCGAATTCGTGGCCTCGATGGTGCGCCGCGAAATCCTCCTGCAGAAATACGAGCATTATCGCGGGGTCAGGCCGCAGCGCTTCGATCACGTCAACATCTTCGCGCCCGACGTCCAGGCCTCGCTCGATTTCTACGCCGGCCTCGGCTTCCGCCTGACCGAATATGCCGAGGAGGACGGCCCGAACGGCCGCATCGCCGCCGGCTGGATGCATCGCAAGGGCAATGTCCACGACATCGCCTTCACCAATGGCCGCGGGCCGCGCCTGCATCATTTCTGCTACTGGACGCCGACCGCGCTTGACATCATCCATCTCTGCGACGTGATGGCGACGACCGGCCATCTGGCGAACATGGAGCGGGGGCCTGGCCGCCACGGCATCTCCAACGCCTTCTTCCTCTATGTCCGCGATCCCGACGGCCACAGGCTGGAGCTCTATACCTGCGACTACCAGACGATGGATCCGGATCATGAGCCGATCCGCTGGTCGCTGCGCGATCCGCGCCGGCAGACCTTGTGGGGCGCTCCGGCACCGAAATCCTGGTTCGAGGAGGGCTCGCGCTTTCACGATCTGGCCGATCGCGAGGCGGCTTTCACCGCCAATGTCTTGGTCGCGAGCTGATCATGGCGAGCGTGGTACAGCGCGGCCGGCTTGCCGCGTTCGCGGTCGAGGGCAAGCGAGGGTTCGGCCTGGTGTCGGATCGTGGGATCGTCGATCTGACCGGGCGGGTGGCCGGCCTTCGCAATCTCAAGGATGCCGTCGAGCAGGGAAAACTCGCCGACCTGGTCGAGGAGGGAGCGCGACGCTCTCCCGACCACCCGTTCGAGTCCGTCACGTTCCTGCCGGTCATGGCCGAGGGCGGGAAGATCATCTGCGTCGGCGTGAACTATCCGGATCGCAATGCCGAGTACAAGGATGGCCAGGCTGCTCCGGCCTTTCCGAGCCTGTTTCCCCGCTTCGCCCAATCCTTCACCGGCCATGGCCAGCCCCTGATCCGGCCGAAAGCCTCGCAGCAGCTGGACTATGAAGGCGAGATCGCCATCGTCATCGGCAAGGCTGGCCGCCACATTGTCGAGGCCGACGCGCTCGACCACATCGCGGCGCTGACGCTCTGCAACGAAGGCACCGTCCGCGACTGGGTGCGGCACGCCAAGTTCAACGTGACCCAGGGCAAGAACTTCGATGCGTCGGGTGCGCTCGGCCCCTGGCTCGTGCCTTACGAGGGCGAGGCGCAGATCGCCGATATCCGCCTGACCACCGCGGTCAATGGCGAGCTGCGCCAGGACGACCGGACGAGCCGGATGATCTTCCCGTTCCGCTATCTGATCGCCTACATCTCGACCTTCACCACCTTGCTGCCCGGCGATCTGATCGTGACGGGAACGCCGACGGGTGCCGGAGCCCGTTTCGAGCCACCGCGCTTCCTCGTTCCGGGCGATGTCGTCGAGGTCGCCGCCGAGGGTATCGGCACTCTCATTAACACCGTCGCCGACGAGGCCTGAACCCATGCTCACGACAGACCAGGTCCATGCCGCCGCCACCGCGCTCGATCAGGCCGAGCGCACCCGCATCCAGATCCGCCAGCTCACCCAGCAATATCCGGGGATCACGCTGGACGACGCCTACGCCATCCAGCGCAGCTGGATCACGCAGAAGCTCGCAGCTGGCCGGCGAGTCATCGGCCACAAGATCGGGCTGACCTCGAAGGCGATGCAGCTTGCCCTAAACATCGACACGCCGGATTCAGGTTATCTGCTCGACGACATGCTGTTCGGCGATGGCGGCGAGATCCCAACCGGCCGCTTCATCGCGACGCGCGTCGAGATGGAGCTCGCCTTCGTGATGAAGACGCGGTTGCAAGGTCCGGACTGCACGCTTTTCGACGTCCTGAAAGCAACGGACTATGTCGTGCCGGCGCTGGAGATCCTCGACACCCGCATCGAACGTGTCGACCGCCAGAGCGGCGAGACCCGAAAGATTGCCGATACGATCGCCGACAACGCAGCCAATGCCGGCATCGTCGTCGGCGGCCGCCCGTTCAGGCCGGACGAGACCGATCTGCGCTGGGTTGCGGGGATCCTGACCAAGAACGCGGCGATCGAGGAAACCGGCGTGGCGGCCGGCGTGCTCAACCACCCCGGCAATGGTATCGCTTGGCTCGTGCGCAATCTTGCGCCACATGGGCTGGCGCTCGAACCGGGCCAGATCGTCCTGGCTGGTTCGTTCGTGCGCCCGGTCGAGGCGCGCAAGGGCGATACCATCCAGGCCGATTTCGGGCCGTTTGGGACCGTGGGGTGTCATTTTGGCTGAACTGCCGGACGACAGGGCTGTTGCGACCACGAAAGTGCGCCTGCGCGATTTCTCGCGCTCGCTGCCGATGTCGCTGCTGCGTACGCGCGAGGCGGTCATGCGCCATTTCCGCGCCTCGCTGCGCAATTTCGAGCTGACCGAGCAGCAATGGCGGGTGCTGCGAGCGCTGTCCTCGGTCACGGAGACCGAGATCAACGATCTCGTGCGCTCGACCCATCTGCTGGCACCGAGCCTGTCACGCATCCTGCGCGATCTCGATGCGCGAGGCCTGATCGTCCGGCGCGCCCAGGAGAGCGATCTGCGCCGGGCCCTGATCGCGATCTCGCCGACGGGGATCGCATTGATGGAGCAGGTCGCGCCGATGTCGGAAGCGATCTATGCCGAGATCACGCGCCGCTTCGGCGTCGAGCGGCTGGCCGCCCTGCAGGCGATGCTGGGCGAGCTCGAAGCCGAGATGAACGCCTATGCGTCCGAGAGCCTGCCGGGTGATCTCGACGAGTGAGAACCAGAGCATTTTCGAGCGAAGCGGACACCGGTTCGCGTGAAGAAAATGCGATAAAACAAGGATCTAGGACATTTCCGCGATTCGAAGAATTGCGGGATGCTCCAGCCTCAGGACCGGTTGCGCTGCGTCACGTCGCGGATAGCCGTCAGCCCCGACAGCGCCTGCGGTGACCTGTTTGCCTTGTAGAGCGCCTCGAAGATCTGGCTGGCATCGTCATAGCGGCCGAGATTGAAGTAGGACCAGCCGCGCATCAGCATCAGATCGGTGGTCTCTGAAGCAAAGCGCGCGCGCTCGCCGAGCGTGATCAGCGCGCCATTGTAGTCCTTGGCGTCATACTGGGCATAGAAGCGCTCGGACAGCAGCAGGGATTGGAGCTCCCTCTGACGGGCCGGCGGCAGCTTCGCGGCTGCGGCTGCGGCGCTTGCCTCTGCCGTCAGCCCCTGCTGGATTTTCGCATAGGCCTTGCCGGCGGCGGCATCGGCCGCGACCTGCGCATTGCCGCTGCGGAGCGCCGCATCGAACGCGGCCGCGGCGGCCGCGGGACGCCTGAGGTTGAGCAGGCACCAGCCGCGCTGGAGCGCTGCGGCTCCGCCTGCACCTGAACCGCAGGAGCCGCTTCGCGGGCGCTCGGGCGCCGGACGGCGCGTCGCCACCATGGCCGGGACGTCGTCTTCGTAGCTCGTTCGTGGCACGGGCTCGGCGCGAACGGCACGGCGCGGTGCTAGCTCGGCAGGGGCCGGCGTTGGCACCGGCCGATCAGCCGGGCTGGCATCGGGCAGGGGGCGCGCTTCGCGTGTATCGACCCGCCTGCGCGCCGGGTTCAGCAGGTCGGCGATGCGCGGCGAGCGCGTGCGCCATTCTGCGATGATGGCGCGCAGGCCTGCCTGATCGCGCAGCCGCTGGTGCACCAAAGCGAGCCCGTAGGCGGCCGGCTCGTAACCACGATCCCAGGTGAGGGCGGTCTCGAACCAGGTCTCGGCGGGGGCGATCTGCCCGGAATTGTAGGCGTACCAGCCGAGGCCGGCGCCTCCAGGGGCATAGCGGTCGACGCCGACCGTCTTGGCGATGCGCTCGATCACGACGCGTTCGAGTCGCGGTGGCGGCTCCTGCGTGATCAGCGCGGTTGCGACGTCGAGATAGGCCTTGCGATTTGCCGGGCTTGCGCCAAGCCACTGCGCGCCGAGCGTTTCCGCTTCATCGTATTTCTGGATCGCGCCAAGCGCGAGCACTGCCCCTTCCGCCGCCTTGGCGCCGCCATTGCGCGCGAGCGCGGTCTGGAACCAGGTCACGGCCTTGGCCGGTTCGCCATGATGGAAGGTGTAGAAGCCGAGCAGGATCGCATCGTCCGGCGCCGTCGCCGCGTTGGCGAGCGCCTCGATGCGCCGGAGGTCCTCCGGCGTCGCGGTCAAGCTGGGATCCTCGGCCGCCTTGCCGATACGGCGCCGCGCGATCTCGTCGCGGATGCTCGCGAACTCGTTCTGCCGTTCCTGCCCCAGCAGCTGGCCGATCGATGCCTCAGGCAGGTCGGCCAACGCCTTTTGCATGGTGCCGAGCCGCTCGGCCGGATTGGTGCAATTGGTCAGGACATAGGCGTACGCGTCGCGCGCCCGCTCGGGGGCCTTGGTCTGGACGAAGGCCTCGGCCACCCGCCAGAGCGCGTCGACATTGGCGCAGGTGAGCAGTGCCGGTGTCTCGGTGCCGATGCGGATCACCTGCTCCCACTGCTTGGCATTGGAGGCATTGATCAGGCGCTGGCCGGCTTCGACCCGGTCGAGCTGCGCGACGAGATCGACGGGAACCTGCCAGGTCGGATCGGCGCTGCTGCGCTGGGCGATCGCGGCACGCACTTCGCCGAACTTGCCGTCGGCGAACAGCTTCCACATCCGCTCCAGGTCGGGGTCGCCGGCTGGCAGGGGCGTGTTCAGATCGGTCGGCGGCTTCCATTCGGGGTAGAGCGCGCGCAGACGCGCCAGCTCCGCCTCGAAGCGGCGTGTGTCGCCCTGGCTGGCGAAATAGCGCAGTGCCGTCTCGTCTACTTTCTGTGGCGCGGGCGCTGCAGGGCGGCCCGGTGCAGTCGGGGCCTGGGCGAACTCGGTTTCGGCCTGTGCGGGCTCGGGCATGGCAGGCTGCGCCGGCTCCGGTGATTTCTCGGGCTGAGCCAGGGCCTGCTGCACGGCCGGGCTCGGCGCGGGCCAGCGGATCTCGCTCCCATAGCGGCCGATTGTGTAGAAAGCGGCACTGGAGGCCGCCACGGCGATCAGAGCGGATTTCACATGCATTGCGGATACCTCTCGCTCAGCATCGAGAGGGCGAGCAGGTGCAGCGTCGACGGGTAGTAGAGCGTCGGCTGAAACGCCTTCAGCTCGGCCGGGACAGGTGTGCGATCGAGCGCGCAAGCCATGGCGGCGGCCAGGATGCGATAGCCGGGCTCCGGCAGCGGCTCGACCGCCTTGCCGGTGGCCACGTCGATCACCGCCGTACCGTTGGCCCAGGCCCGCTGGAACGGCTCGAGCCGCTGCCTGTCGGCGAGGCCGGCCCGCAGGAGATAGAGCGGGATGCGCAGGGCGTTATAGGCGAACTGGGGTGGGAAACCCTCGGCCGGTTTCGGCTCGCCCTTGAGCGAGAGCCAATCGGGGGCGAGAGCCTTGCGCCTGGCGAGGTCGTCGAGCAGCTTCAGCCCGGTCGCCTGCACCTGCATCCAGCTCTGGTCATTGGTGAGACGCGAGAGGGTCGGAAAAGCCTCGAACACCCAATAGGACGGATTGATCACCGGGCCATCCGGCCGTTCCTTCTCGGAAAAGCCTTTCGCAGCGGGCATCAGCCAGGTTTCGCTGCCGCGCTTCACCAGAGCGGTCTTGGCCAGCGAGCGAGCGATCTGGCGGGCCGCGGCGGTGTAGGCCGGCATCGACCAGCGTGCCCCGGCGCAGGCGAGGGCGTCGGCGATCAGGATGTCTCCGTCACTGGCATTGTTGATGTCGGTGACGCGAGGCGTGGCCCGGGGGTCCCAGCGCCAGGCGGCGAGGCCGTCGTCGCGGATGAGCAGCTCGGTCCTGGTGAACGACAGGATGCTGGCGAAGCTACCGCGATCTCCGGCGAGACAGGCCAGCAGCAGCCCATAGCCCTGGCTCTCGCTATGGCTGATGCCGCCATTGGCGTCATCGACGACCCGGCCCTCCGGCGTGACGAATTTCTGGCGATAGAGCTCCCAAGCGCCGGCCGGCAGAGTCGCTGAGGAGGCCGGGACGAAGCCGAGAACGGTCATAGCCAGGGTCAAGAGGAAGCGCCTCACGAGTGCCTCCCCAAACGCCGGAGCATGAGGAAGGTGCCTATGCCGAGGCCGATGCAGGCTGCCAGCAATGTCAGCGCGTAGATGCCGATATTGCTCGACATCCAGTTGGCGAAAACGAGGCGCATATTGGCCAGGCTGAACGGCCGGGTCATGACGAAGGCGGTGCTGTCCGCCGAGATGACGTGATTGTCCTGCGCGCTGCGGAAAGCCGTGAGCTTGCCGGCCATGCCGGCCCAGTTGCCGGGCGTGACGAGCCTGTCGATGTTTTTCTCCAGCGCCTCTTCCTGGCGCACGACGAAGGCGGTCCAGACGTGCCTTGTGTCGGGGTCGCTCGCCTGGGCGGCGATCAGCTCGGCTCCTTCGGCGGGTTGATAGAGCGTCGGGGCGCGCGAGGGCGTGCGCAGCTGGGCGAAGGAGAGATCGAAGGTGCGCTGCAGCCACTGGTCGAAGCTGATGAAATAGCGTGCGACGGGGCCGCCGAACGAGCCGCGCCAGCGGTCGCGGATTGCCTCGGTGCTAGGTGCGACGCCGCCTGAGTCCTCCGGCGTCGTCTGCCGGCCCTGGAAGCGGTTGATCACCGCATCGAACACCGCCGTGCCCTCGGTCTCCGGCACGAGGACGACCGCATCCGCACGCTGCGGCCAGGTGCTGCGGACAGTGTCGGCGATGCCGACGCGCGGCAGCAATCCCGCGGGCATCTGGCCGGCGGCGCCGACGATCAAAGCGGGACGACTGCCGATGGCGGCGGCGCTGCCGATCACATCGACCGGGAGCGGCCGGTCGGCGCGCTGCGCGAGCCGTGCGAGCAGCGTTGCCGCGGCGCTGAGATTGGGAATGTCCAGGCGGCCGACGAGCAGCGCGATCTGTGAGGTGATCGAATACGGAAAGCCGGTTCCCGCTACGGCGGCAAGATTTGGACTGACGCCGATCTTGGCGAAGTTCGGGATCGCCAATGCCGTGGTGTCGAAGAGAGCAAAGCGGTTCTTCCCCGGCAGCGTCGCACCCGGCCCGCAGGCGAGATCGGATTTGGCCAGCGTAACGGCCTCGAACCAGATTTCGTTGATCCCGGGACGGAAATGCCGGAGCGGTATCGTGATCGGGGTTTGCTGGAAGAGGCCGCCGCTCGTCGTGTTGAGCGGCAAGGTCGCCGCGACATTGCCGTTGACGAAGATCTCGATATGGCTGTCGCCGGGTAGGATTTCGGAAAAGGCGCCGTCGAGATAGAGCGTCGCTTCGCCATAGGCGTTGGCGTAAAAGTCACCCGGCATCGCGACGACGGCGCGCACGCGCATGCGCCGCCCCGAGGATTCCTGGGTTGGAATGCCGAGTTCAGAGAAGCGCAGCACTTGGCTGTCGGAGATGAACGGCGCATCGGGGACATGCCAGCTCGCCGTGCCCATCGTCTTGCGGTTGATGTTGGTCGGCCGCGAAACCGGCCCGGTCAGGAGCTTGGCGATGATCGCCTCGAGGTCCTGCCAGGACTCTCCGGTGACGAGCAGGGCGGCGGGGCCAAACTTCGGATGCGCGGCGAAGCCGATGAAGCTCCCGGTGCCGGCCTCCGTCGGCAATGTGCCGATGAGGTCGCGCAACTCCTTGCCCGTCCCGAGCAGGACGGTGAGCATGCCCGGACGGATCCTGTCCGGCAGCCGCTCTGAAATCCGAACCGTCGTCTGGCTGTAGCGGCCGCGCAGCGCGACGCCTTGCGCGACGGCAAGAATGCTGTTGGCGGCAACGGCGCTCGCCGCGCCGGGCGCAACGATGTGGATCGTCGTCTGTCCGCTTTCGTCGGCGCCGACGGCGGGAAGATCGTCGATGCTGCGCAGCCGCGATTGCTGAGCCGGGTTCTTGAAGCTGAGACGCGTACCGGCGCCGTCGATACGGGTCCACAACTCATAGGTGGAGGCGACGGTGCAGTCGGTGCGATGGCGCTGCACGGCCTCGAAGCGGATCGTGTTCTGGCCGGCTCTGAGCAGCCCTTTGCGGATCGCGGTGGAGTTCCGTCTCAGGCTGTCGGAGGAGGCGATCGGCGACTCCATGATGCGTTCGCCATTGATGCGCACGGTGAGGCGCGAGGCCTCCGGCATCACGACCAGCGCATTCTGGAAGGCAATGTCGAGATTGAGGTCGGCACCCGCCTCGTCCTGGGTCAGGTAGAAGGCCCAGCTGCGCGTATCACTCTCGCCTTCGAGCGTGACGCGGGCGGCGGGCAGCAGCGGCTTGAAGGCGAAGCTGGCAGGAATGGCGGGCGTTGCAGGTGCGGGCTCGGCAGGCTTGCGCTCGGCCGGACCAGGGACCGTCGGCTGCTGGGCCGGCGGCGCGATCATGAACGGCGCCGGCTCGCGCGGCTGGGCTTCCTGCGCCCGCAGACCGCTCATCGGAAGGAGCGCCGCTGCGGCGAGGATATGGAGGAAGCGCGCGCTCATTCCGCTGCCCTCCGCGCAGAGTTGGAACGCGCAAAGCGATAGAGGCCGAAGAAATAGGACAGGCCGCGGCTGGTCTGGAACACGGCTATGCGCAGGAACCGCAGGGTGCCATAGACGACACCCATGTTCTGGCGCCGCGCCTTCTGGAAGTCGCTCCAGATCGCGGCGTCCGAGAAGGCGAGATCGGCGATGATGCGGCTGTGCACGGGATCGCTGGGTTCGTACCGGCAGCCGAGAACCAGCCCCTTCTGGTCGGATGCCGTCCTTGCGACGCGTACCGGCAGCGCATCGCGCGGCATCGCGATGGTGGTCTCGAACGAGACCTCGCCGCGGCTGCCTACAGGCAAGGTGTCGAAGCCCTTCGACAGAACCCGGATGGCGACGCCGTCGACGGAGACGTTCTCGGTGACGATCGGCGCGGTGCGGCCGTCGATGCTGATCTGCCCCCGGCGCTTCACCGGGAAACGCCGGGCGCCGCGCCCTTCCGGCCGCTCCGAGACCACGCCGAGCGCGCAGCCCGCCATCAGCAGGTTGAGGATGTTCCACAGCCCGACCACCAGTGTCGTATCGGCGTTGTAGGGCTGGGTGATGGTGCGCCAGTAGGTGGCGATAACGCCGAGCGTCAGTACCGCGAAGATGATGAAGAAGGGCAGGCCGAGCTCGGAGATGCGGCGTGTCCCTAGCTCTTCGCTCTTGGCGGTGACCTTGAAGGTCGGCTTGCCGGGGTTGACGAGGACCGAGATCACCGCCGGCAGCAGATAGACCGATTGGATGAACTCGTAGAGTTCCGAGATCCAAGGCCAGCGATAGCGGCCGTAGAGATAGTTCTGCATCATCAGGTTCACCACCATGTAGCTGAAGACATAGGCGATGAACTCGGGGCCCGAGGCGGTGAAGATCTCCAGTCCGAAGAACAGATAGAACAGCGGCGCGACCAGGAAGATCAGACGCACGAAGGGGAACAGCCAGAACAGGGCCGAGGAGGAGTAGCACAGGCGCTGCGGCAGCGAGAGGCCGCTTTTGAGCATCGGGCGATGGTAGATCAGGATCTGCATCATCCCCTGAGCCCAGCGCGAGCGCTGGCCGATGAAGCTCGCGAAGGTGGCAGGCTGGAGCCCGGCGATCAGCGGCTTGTCGACATAGACGCTGTTCCAGCCGGTGGCGTGCAGAGTGATCGCGGTCTCGGCATCCTCGGTGATGCTGCGACCGGAGAAGCCGTTCGTCGTCTGCAGGGCGGTGCGCCGCAGCACCGCGGCCGAGCCGCAGAAGAAGGAGGCATTCCACTTGTCGAGGCCACGCTGGATGATGCCGTAGAACATCTCGTTCTCGGACGGCATCGCTTTGAAGGTCTTGAGGTTGCGCTCCAGCGGGTCGGGATTGATGAAGAAGTGCGGCGTCTGGACCAGGAAGAGCTTCGGGTCCTGGCCGAAATAGCCGATCGTCTCGGTGAGGAAAGTGCGCGCCGGTGCATGATCGGCGTCGAAGACGACGATGAGGTCGCCGCTGGAATTGGCCAGCCCATTATTGAGGTTGCCGGCCTTGGCGCTGATGTTGCGCTCGCGCGTCAGATAGGTGCAGCCGAGCCCCGCGCAGAGCGCCTGCAATTGCGTTCGTCGTTCCCGCGCCGCGCTGGCGGCGACGAAATTGTCGGCGTTGCACTTCTCGTCGGTGCCGCCGTCGTCGAGCAGATAGACGGCGAGACGGCCGGCCGGATAGTCCATGGCGAGCGCCGCCGAGAGCGTCGTCGCCAGGAGCTCGGGCTCCTCGTTGTATGTGGGCACGAAAACATCGACGGTCGGCGCCTCCGCCGGGAGCGGAGGTGCGCTCTTGCGCCGTGGCAGCGGCATCGCGACGACGAACAGGCTGAGGAACAGCATGCCGATATTGTAGAGCTCGGCCAGATAGAGGATCAGGCCGGGTATGAAATCCTCGAGCTGGTTGACCGGCGGCAGCGTGCTCGTCGTGCGCCAGTAGACATAACGCAGCACGATTGCCGTCCCGAGGCCGAGCGCGATCAGCCGCCAGACCCCGTAGGGCCGCAGGAACTTGAGCAGGATCATCGCCCCGACGACGATCGTCCCCGCGATCAGATGCGCCTGCAGGCTGATCGGCAGCGTGATGAGCGCGACGACCACGGCGGTGGCGAAGGCCCAGAAGATGACGTAGCTCGCGGTTCGCATCGGTTCGCTGAAAGGTCGGTTGCCTCAGGGGCGGGGCGGCGGTGGAACGGTGGGATATCCCTCCAAAGGTCTGTCCGGGATCGCCGGCAGGTCAGGGGCGGGCTCGGCTTCACCTCGCGGGGCCCGGCTCGGCCGCGAGCGCACGATACGCTGCGGAGCGGCTGCGTCAGGGGACGAGGCCTGCGGCAGCGGGTAGATCGGCGCGCCGGCCTTGCCGAGCTCGGGCGCGGGTGGCGGTGCCTCGCCGATCGGATTCCAGCCCGGCCGCCGCAAGGAGGCGTTGAGCGAATAGTCATAGGCCAGACGCAGCAGCGTCGCTTCGGTGGCCGTGGGATCGCAGACGCGGATGCGGACCGAGACCGCGCCGGATTTCGGCCGGAAGATGCTGTCGCCGTCGGCGATGCGCTGCCAGGCATAGAGGCAGGCTTCGCCGCCGATGCCGCGGCCGAAGGCGTAGCCGAACGGGCCGTATTTGTTCTGGACGAAGACAGCCGACGGCATCATGACGACGCCCGGCAGGCGGTCCTCCATCTCCCGCGCGACGTCGTGGTCCTCGATTCCCGGCAGCTTCAGCAGATTGCCGGCGACAGCGGCGCTGTCGGGCAGATCGGCCGCGGTGAAGAAGGCGATGTCGATAGCATTCTCCCCGGGTGTGCGGCCGCGCGTCGCCAGCGAAATGATCTGTGAGACGGCATTGTCGTAATTGCGCTGGGTCACACCGATGACCGGCATGCTGCCCGGCGGGAGCAGGGCGAGCGCGCGGGCCGGGGAGACCGAGGTCGCGCGGGATGCCGTGACGAGCTCGTCGCTTGCGAGCCTGCTCTCGCCACAGCCGGCGCCGGAGAGCCCCAGCAAGGCCGCCATGGCGAACCGCGCCGCACGCCTGGATGGCATGCGGGGGAGGGCAAAGGGCGTCGGATGAGCGCGTTTCCGAGGGCTCATCGCCAAAGGTGCCGATCTCGGTGCAGCATCGTCATGTCTTGACCATTGGTTAATGCGGGTTAACGGACGCTTACGTCCACGAGCACGCGCACGTCCCAATTTTCACGCGAGGCGCCGCGCCCAATACAAATGATTCGTGCGGTGGTTCCAACCACGAGGCAGACGTATTCCGCTGCTGGCATCTTTCGCCGTCAAAGCAGTTTGCTGGCGGCCGCATCAGCGAAACGCCTCGAATGAGCTGCTGCGGCGATGTCGATCTCTCGAAGGCGATAATCGGCGGCCAAGCCCAAGAGCGTCTGGCTCTCGACGGCGTCGGACATTCCGAACCCGTTCATCCGGCGCTGACGGTTTCAGCCGATAGCGGCGCTCCTCAGAAGTGGCCGCTGCCGGTGATCATCGCTTTCCAGGGCGTACCGAGATTCTCGCCGTCGATCGAGTATTCGACGCGGTACTCGTAGCGATCGGGCCGGTAGCGCCGCACAGCGAGGCCGATATCGCGGCGACCGAGACTGCGATCGCGGCCGCGATGGATGTGATGGCGCAGTCGACGGCCGCCTGAGGCGGCCATTCTGCATCAGGCCTGCAGCATCTTGAAGTGGCTGCAGAATTCCCGATAGCTCGACTGCAGGATCTTCTCGCCGCCGCGGACCTTCAGGGTCTCGGCGACGGCAAGGCCGAGCTCGCGCGCCCGGTCACCGTGCTCATCCTGAGACGCCACGACCCGCTCATGGCCGTCGAGCGAGGTGATCTGGGCCTGCAGGCTCAGCCGCTCGTTCTGCCAGTTGCAGACGGCGCCGACGGGCAGGCTGCAGCCGGCCCCGAGCGTATGCATCATCTCGCGCTCGGCATCGACCTCGGCCCGGGTCTGCTTGCACTCGATCGAGCGCAGGATTTCGACCAGGTCGGCATCCTCGCTGCGCGCCTCGATGCCCAGCGCACCTTGGCCGACGGCATAGGGGAAGGCGACGGGGTCGAGGAATTCGGAGTTCTTGCTGACGAGGCCGAGGCGCTCCAGCCCGGCATGGGCGAGGATGACCGCATCGAGCGCGTCGTCCCCTTCGATCTTGGCGAGCCGCGGGCCGATATTGCCGCGGATCGGGACGACGGTGACGTCGGGCCGCAGGCTCAGGATCTGGGCGCGGCGGCGCAGCGATCCGGTTCCGACCCTGGCGCCCTCGCGCAATCCTTCGAGCGTTGCGCCACAGAGTACATCGCGCGGATCCTCGCGCTTCGGCACCGAGGCCAGCGTGAGACCATCCCGCAGCACGGTGGGCAGATCCTTGAGGGAGTGGACGACGAAGTCGACGTCCTTGCGGAGCAATTGCTCCTCATGCTCGGTCGTGAAGACGCCGATCATGCGGAACTGATGAAACTCGGAGACCCTGTCACGGTCGGCGACCGTCGAGATCGGGCAAATTTCGAACTCGATATGCGGGTGCAACGCCTGAATTGCACCAATTACAAAGTTGGTTTGCGTCATGGCAAGGGGGCTGCGGCGGGTGCCAACGCGAAGGAGCATCGTATTTGTGACCTGTTTGCGCCGTGCACGCGCGATTGGGCTTTCGTCTAGCAGGTGCGATCCCGGTGTGAAAGTGCGGCACATTGCCGGCTTTTCGACGGGTCGGCGGCTGTTGATGGAGCAGTGAAATGCATTTGGATCGGCCGGTGAGACACGGCTTCGCGACATCGAGGACCCCTGATGAAACTGGCAGGTAAGACCGCCCTGGTCACCGGGGCGGGCAGAGGGCTCGGCCTCGAGATCGCCCATGGGCTCGCAGGGAACGGTGCGCATGTCGTGCTGCACGGGCGCAAACCTGCCGAGCTGGATGAAGCGATGCATGCTCTGGCCGCCGATGGCGCCAGCGTCTCCACGCTCGTTGCCGATCTGGCCGACGAGGCTTCGACGGCAGCTGCCTGCCGCAAGCTCGTCGAGCAGCGCGGGAGCGTCGACATCCTCGTCAACAATGCCGGTGTGCGCGACCGCCGCCCACTCGATCAGCTCGATCGCGCCGCCTTGCGGGCTTTGCTGGAGGTCAATCTCGTCGCACCGTTCGATCTGGTGCGGCAGCTGGCCCCGCATATGCCCGATGGCGGGCGGATCGTGAACATCACCTCGATCGCCGGGCCGATCGCCCGGGCAGGCGATCCCGGCTATATCGCAAGCAAGGGCGGGCTCGATGCGCTGACCAGGGCGCTCGCCGCCGAACTCGGCCACCGCGCCATCACCGTCAACGCCGTTGCACCGGGATTCTTCGCGACGGAAGCCAATTCAGCGCTGGTTGCGGATCCCGGCATCGCTGAACGCTTGTCGCATCGCACCTCGCTCGGACGCTGGGGCGTGCCGAAGGAGCTGGTCGGTGCGGTCGTGTTCCTCTGCTCGCCGGAAGCGTCGTTCATCACCGGTGTAACGCTGCCGGTCGATGGCGGCTATCTCGCGCATTTCTAGAGAATTTCCGCAATTCTTCGAATCGCGAAATTTCTCTAAGTCTTTGTTTTATCGAATTTTCTTCACGCAACCCGGTGTCCGCTTCGCTCAAAAATGCTCTAGCTTGAAGCGCGCTGGCGGGTCGTTTGGCCTATGTTCACGAGAGATGTCTGGCACCAATTTGATGGCGGAGGGCCTCAGGCCCTCCGCCCGGTCTCGAGTGGCTAGCTCCAGAAGCCTGCCTGGTGGTCGCGCGGCGAGAACGTTTCAGTGACGTCCTGCGGCTGCGCTTCGTGGTTGTCTTCGTGGTCGTGCTCTGTCTCGAGCGCACACTCACAATCGTGCCGTTCCAGCATGGATCGCTCCTTTCGAAACGTGGGAGGTTGCTTCGGCACGGATTAGATATGAACTATTGCTGCGCTGCACAAGTTTTCTGAGCGGGCGCGGGATGACACCCGCGCATGGAACAAAATCAAAAACCTCGTGCGATCAACCGCTGTCGGCATCCTTAGGGCTGGCGATGGTCGCCGATTGGCGTTCCGCGGCCCGGTCGAGACACTCGGCCATCTCCGACGTGCCCCATTTGAACTTCGAGCATTGTTCGGTGCCGATCGTCAGATTTCGGGCGACGCCGCTAGGCTCGTTGCTCCCGCTGCAGCCGGCGAGAGCCATGGCGATGACCGCGAGTACAATGCGCATGTTTGCCCCTCCTTTCCGAATGCGTCAGTCGAGCAGGCGCATGAGGCGATAATTTGATCTTTCTCGCACGGGAGCGCGATCGGGCGCTGGCTCGATACGATCATCGTGGCGGATGCCTGCCAGGATCCACTGTCCCCATCGCAGGAAAGCACAGCTCAATTGGCTTGGCCATCCGCTCACATGGTGGGCGATCAGGCCATTTTGTAGTTAGTAGAGTGGGAATGGGCTGGCGGGGCACTGGCAAGGATCGCCGGGTCCGCATCACAGGATAGTGGCGAGAGAGGCCGAGATCGCCTGCACCGTGTCGCGCACCTTCTCGATGAAGATCCCGGCGCGCGCCTCGTCGTAGCGATAAAGCGGGATGCTCAGGCTGACCGCTCCGACCGGACGCCCTGAGCGGTCAAGGATCGCGCCGCCGAAGCAGCGGATGTCGGACTCGTTCTCCTCGTTGTCATAGGAGTAGCCACGCGCCCGCGTCTTCTGGATGTCGGCGTTCAGTGAATCGGCATCGGTGATGGTGTTGCGCGTGCGCGGCTGCATGGTCAGCCGCTCGATCAGGGCGCGGCACTGCTCCGCCGGCAGCGCCGCGAGATAGGCCTTGCCGACGGATGTCGAGTGCATTTCGACGCGCATGCCGATCCGCGACATCATGCCGACAGTGCGGGGGCTTTCGAGCTTGTCGATATAGACCATGCCGTCGCCGCTGGGCACGGCGAGATGCACGGTCTCCTCCGTCGCGTTGCGCAGGGCTTCGATATGCATGCGCGCCACCGAGCGAAGATCGGAGGTCTCCCAGCTCTTCGATGCAAGATGAATCAGCCTGTGGCCGAGCTGGTAAGTCCCGTTGTCGAGGCTTTCGGCGATGAGCCCTTCGGCGAGCAGGGCGGTCACGATCCGGTACAGCGTGCCGCGCGGATAGGGCAGGAGCTTGGCGAGCCTTGCTATGTCCAGCTTGCCCGGCGCGTCGGCGATCGCCTGCAGAACGACCATGAACTTCCCGAAGGACGCTGTGCCCTGAACCTGCGAGCGCGCCCGCTCCGCCTGCGCATCCAAAGAACTCGTGTCCACGGCGGACATCCCTTCGACCGAGCTTGACAAGCAAACCCTCTCCTATCGATAATGTGGGCAATATGACCACATAGTGGTCAAATATTCGATCGCCTTCGTTTCATGTTGTCCTGCTTAGGCTTCGCTAAGGAGGTCCGCAACGGGGACGAAAAGGCGGGTGCGGGAGGAAAACATGGCGATCTCGACGCCGGCCGATGCCGCTGTTCACGAAAAATGGATTCCCTACAGGAAGCCGCAGCCGCGCGAATCCCCGCCCGAGCTGGTGATCCCGGATGCGATCCCGACCGACGAGCGCGTCTGGGTGCCGGTCGAGGAGAATGTCTGGTTCCGGCCGCTGCTGATGTGCGCCTCCCGCGGCTACTGGATGAACCTGCTCAAGGTTCGCAAATCCGGCGTGCTCTCGCGCCATCGCCACCCGCTGCCCGTCCACGGCTTCGTGCTGAAGGGCGAGTGGCGCTATCTCGAACATGACTGGGTCGCCCGCGAGGGCGGTTACGTCTACGAGGCGCCCGGCGAAACCCACACCCTCGTCGTGGACGCCCATGTCGAGGAGATGATCACGCTGTTCCAGGTGAACGGCGCCATGATCTATGTCGACCCGGACGGCAACACCGTCGGCTATGACGACGTGTTCACCCGCATCGACAAGTGCCGCGCGCACTACGCGAGAAACGGCCTGGGCGCCGATTTCATCGATCAGTTCATCCGCTAGGCGCCGCTTCAGCCCGCACATCGACTGCGCTCTACCGGCCGGCGAGCAGATGAGAGGTTCCGGCCACAAAAAACAACGAGCCAGGTCGGGGGACGATGCGCAAGGACAGTCATGACTGACGAGGTCGTCAGCTTCTCGCCGCTGCCTTACAGGCGCACGCTGGCCGCGGTGAAGTTCATCGCGCCGCTGCTGGCGCTGGTCGCGCTGTGGCAGGCCGTCGTCACCGTCTTCGCCGTCGATCCGCGTGTCTTCCCGAGCGTGCCGATGGTGCTGCGGGCCGGCTGGAGCACGATCGTCGACGGCACGCTGGTCGCGCATGTCGGGGCGAGCCTATGGCGGGTCACGGTCGGCACGGTGATCGCGATCCTAACCGCCGTGCCGCTCGGCATCGCGATGGGCGTGAGCAAGGGCGTCTCGACCTTTCTGACTCCGCTGTTCCGGTTCTTCTCCGTGCTCGCCGGCATCGCCTGGATTCCAATCGCGACGCTTTGGTTCGGCTACGGCTTCGGGGCGATCACCTTCGTCATCTTCAACGCGGTCTTCTTCGTCGTCGCCTACAACACGCTGATGGGGGTCTCGACGATCCCGATGCCGCTGCGCCATGCCGCCGCCGCGCTCGGCGCCAATCGCTGGCAGATGCTGACGCAGGTCCTATTGCCCGGCGCGCTGCCCAACATCGTGACCGGCATCCGCACCGGGATCGGCTTCGCCTGGCGCGGGCTGATCGCGGCCGAGATGATCGCCACAAATGTCGGCCTCGGCTACATGCTGTTCCTCGCCCGCGACTTCTACCGGACCGAAGTCATCGTCTTCGCGATGATCGTCATCGGCGTGATCTGGCTCGTCCTCGACCGCTTCCTGCTCGCACCGCTCGAACGGGCGACGGTCGAACGCTGGGGGCTGGTCCAGTCATGATCGCACCGCTCCAACTCCTCTGGGGCTACTACATGCGCTGGACGGTGCGCTGGCCCGCTCTCGCCGCCTTCGTGCCCTTCATCCCGCTGATCGCGCTCTGGTCCCTGATCGTCTGGCTGGGCGTGTTCCCGCGCGCCTTCCTGCCCGGGCCGCTCGATGTGCTGAACAAGGGCTGGGCGCTGCTCTACAAGGGCATCCTGACCGACTACCTCGCCGACAGCCTGGGGCGCCTCGCCGTCGGCGCCGCGGCCGGGATGGCGATCGCCATTCCCCTGGGCGTGCTCATCGGCCTCGACCGCAGGGCTTATGAGATCAGCTGGCCGATCCTGCTGTTCTTCCAGGCCATCGGCGACATCGCCTGGCTGCCGATCCTGCTCGTCTGGTTCGGCTTCGGGCTGACGACGATGACCTTCGTCATCGTTTACACCGTGCTGTTCCCGGTGGTGCTGAACACCGTCCTCGGCATCCGCACCGTCAAGCCAGAGCTGCGCCGCGCCGCTCAGAGCCTGGGCGCCTCGCGCACGCGCATCCTGTTCGAGGTGATGCTGCCCGGCGCCTTGCCGAATATCATCACCGGCCTGCGCAACGGGCTCGGCTATGGCTGGCGCGCTCTGATCGCCGCCGAGATCATCGTCGGCACCAGCGGGATCGGCTTTCTGATGTTCGATGCGCGGCGGGCGGGCTCGGTCGAGGAGATCGTCGTCGGCATGATCGTGCTCGGGGTGCTCTGGTACATCGTCGACAGCTGGCTGCTGGCGCCGATCGAGCGGGCGACGGGGCAGCGCTGGGGGTTGGTGACGACATGAAGAGCCTCGTCCTCGAGAACCTGTCCAAGACCTATTTCGATCCATACAGGGGCACGCAGTTCACCGCGATCAAGGACGTGTCGCTGCAGGTCGGCGAAGGCGATTTCGTCGCGGTCGTCGGGCCGTCCGGCTGCGGCAAGTCGACGATCCTCAACATGATCGCCGGCTTCGTGCCGATCTCGGGCGGGCGCATTCTTGTCGACGGTCATCAGGTCAAGGGTCCCGGCCCGGACCGGGGCGTGGTCTTTCAGTCGCACGCGCTGTTCCCGTGGAAGACGGTGGCGGAGAACGTGACCTTCGGGCCGAAGATGCGCGGCGTCGGCAAGGCGGAGCGCGCCAGGATCGCAGAGGAATACCTCGCGCTCGCCGGGCTTTCGCATGCGGCCGAGCGCTATCCGAACGAATTGTCGGGAGGCATGCAGCAGCGCGTCGGCGTGGTCCGCGCGCTCGCCAACAACCCGGACGTACTCTTGATGGACGAGCCATTCGCCAGCGTCGATGCGCAGACGCGGATGACCTTGCAGGAGGAGCTGACCCGGATCTGGGAGGAGCGGCGGCCCACCGTCGTGTTCATCACCCACGACGTGTCCGAAGCCGTCTTCCTCGCCAACCGTGTGGTCGTGCTCTCGAAAGGCCATGTGCTGGCGGAGGTCGCGGTGCCGCTCGCGCGTCCGCGCTCCTGGACCAGGCTGGTCGAGGACGACGGCTTCAAGGCCCTGTCGAACCAGGTCCTGCAGTTGGTGCGCTCGGCATGAGCGTGCTCCGGGAGGCTATCACGTCGACCCGCGGCAGGATCGTCGCCGCCGTGATCGTGGCGCTGATCGGCTGGCAGGCCTGGCTCAGCCTGGCCGCGGCCGGAAAGATCGCAGTGGGCTTCCCCGAGCAGGGCAGCCGTCTCAACGCCCTCGTCACGCTGCCGTTCCCGCCGGAACGCTTCCACATCCAGAAGTTCCAGCAGCTCGGGCGTGTCTCAGGGACAAAAGGGAATTCCGTGCAGGTGCGCGGGGTCAACAGGGCGGAACTGAAAACACTGGCGAGGCCCTTCTGGGTCTCGAAGGTGGAGCCGCTCACATAGGGAGGAGGAGAAAGATGATCAGACGACTTGCATTGGCCGTCGGGTTGGCGCTCGCGATACCTTTCGCCGCGAGCGCGCAGGAACTCGTCAAGCTCAAGGCCGGCATGGTCTCGGGTATCGACCAGCTCGGCCTGGCGATTGCGCTCGAGCAGGGCTTCTTCGAGAAGAACGGGCTGGACGTCACCATCGCCAATCCCTTCGCCACCGGCGTCGATGCGCTGAACGCGCTGCAGGCAGGCCAGGTCGACACGGTGCAGGTCGGCGTGCCGATGATCGGCGCCGTGGTGCGCGGCATGGATCTGGTCGCGCTCGGCAACTATAGCGGCAACGCCGCCCAGCTCGGCTCCGACACCACGGTGGCGCTGGTCGCGCGCGACGGCTCCGGCATCAAGGCCGGCGATCTCTCGACGATCAAGGGCAAGAAGATCGCCGCCTCGTTCGGCACGATCAACCATCTCTACATCCTGGCGCTGATCGAGGCCGCCGGGCTCAAGGTCGCCGACGTGCAGCTGGTGAACACCCCGCCGCCCGACATGACGGTGGCGCTGCTGTCGAAGGGCATCGACGCCTTCGTCGGTTGGGACCCGTGGCCGATCGTCGCCCAGAAGGACGTCCCCGGCGCCTATCAGGTCATTCGCGGCGGCAACCACATCTCCTATATCGGCTTCAATGTCGGCCTACGCGCCTGGGTCGCGAAGAACGGTGAGACGATCAAGAAGTTCCTGGCCGGGTTGTCGGAGGCCGACAAGTGGATGCGCGCCAATCCCAAGGACGCTGCCCAAACCGCCACCCGCTGGATTCCCGGCCTCGATCCGGCCGTCGCGGAGAAGGCGATGGCCTTCAACATCCAGCAGGCCGACCGTCGGCTGTCGGCGAACAACTACGCCGCGCTGCATAGCGCCGTCGCGACGCTCAACCGCCTCGGCTTCATCGACAAGACCTTCGACGTGAACAAGCACATGAATGCGAGCTATATCGTCGACGTGATGAAGACCAAGCCCGAGCTGTTCTCCGATCTGCCGAAGATTCCCGAAGCGGCGATGATCGGCGAGGGCTACGTCTTCACGCCGAAGAACTGAGTACCGGCCCTGCCGCTCCTTCGGGCGGCAGGGCGACCATCCCGCGCTGTCGGCGCGGACAGCAAACAACCAAGGACCACATGACGATATCCCCTGATCCGCAATGGGCCCGCCCCTTCTTCGCCGAGCGGAGCGTCCTGGTCACCGGCGGCACCTCCGGCATCGGGGCCGCCATCGCGGCCGGCTTCGCCGGAGCCGGTGCGGACGTCGTGGCCACGGGCGCAACGCAGGCGGAGGTCGAGGCGGCTGCCGGCCGGGCGGTATTAGGCGTCGCGCATCGTCTGCTCGATGTCCGCGACGGCGGCGCGGTTACGGCATTGCTGTCGTCTTTCGCCAGGCTGGACGTCGTGGTCAATTGCGCCGGGATCATCCGGCGCGGAGACGAGCTCGATCCCGAGGTCTTCGCCGCGGTGATCGACGTCAACCTGACCGGCTCGATGCGGGTCTGCGCCGCGGCGCGGCCGCTCCTGGCCAGGACCGGGGAGGGCGCGATCATCAACCTCGCCTCGATGCTGACCTTTCAGGGCGGCGGCCTGGTTCCCGGCTATTCGGCCAGCAAGGGCGGCATCGGCCAGATGACGAAGTCGCTGGCGATCGCCTATGCGTCCGACGGCATCCGCGTCAACGCGATCGCCCCGGGCTGGATCGCCACGCCCCTGACCGAAGCACTGCGCAGCGATCCGGAGCGCAGCGGCCCGATCCTGTCCCGGACCGCCCTGAAGCGCTGGGGGCAGCCCGACGACATCGTCGGCGGAGCCCTGTTCCTGGCCTCACCCGCAGCAGCCTTTGTCACAGGGGTGATCCTGCCGATCGATGGCGGCTATCTCGCCGGCTGAATTGCAGCCGGCCACCAAACAAGCGAACTGGAAGCACGATGCACATCATCACCTATCTCACCACCATCCACTTCGGCTCCGGCGCCCTGGGGTCGCTGCCGGCTGCGATGCAGGAACTGGGCATCTCGCGCCCACTGCTCGTCAGCGACCATGGCATCGCCTCGACCGGGCTGCTCGAGCGCGTGACGTCACTCATCGGCAAAGATGTCCCGACCTTCCTGGACGTGCCGACCAACCCGACCGAGAGCGGCGTCCAGCAGGCGCTGGCGCTCTATCGCCAGCAGGGATGCGACGGCGTCGTCGCCTTCGGCGGCGGCTCGCCGATCGACCTCGCCAAGGGCGTCGCGCTGCTGGCGACGCATCCGGGCGATCTCGCGCAATACGCCGGCATTCTCGGCGGCATCCCGCGCATCACCGCGGCGGTCGCGCCGCTGATCGCCATTCCGACGACGGCGGGCACAGGCTCGGAGGTCGGCCGTGCCGCGCTGATCACGCTCGACGACGAGCGCAAGCTCGGCTTCATCAGCCCCCATCTCATTCCCAAGCGCGCCATCTGCGACCCCGACCTGACGCTCGGCCTGCCGCCCTTTCTCACCGCCGCGACCGGTCTCGACGCGCTCTCGCACTGCATCGAGACCTATCTCTCGCCGCGCTACAACCCGCCGGCCGAAGCGATCGCGGTCGATGGCTTTGCGCGCATCTGGGCGGCCCTGCCGAAGGCCTTCGCCGACGGCGCCGACGCGGATGCCCGCAGCGAACTGATGATGGGGGCGCTGCAAGGCGGCATGACCTTCCAGAAGGGTCTCGGGGCGGTCCATGCGCTGAGCCATGCGCTCGGGGGCATCAAATCGCTGAAGCTGCATCACGGCACGCTGAACGCGATCCTGATGCCGCCGGTGCTGCGCTGGAACGCCGATGCCGTGCCCGCCAAGATCGCGCGCCTGCAGGAGGTGGCCGGCGTGAGCGATCTTGCCGCCGCGCTGGAGCGTCTCAACCGCGATCTGGGATTGCCCGCGACCCTGTCGGAGCTCGGCGTGACCCGGGCGATGTTCGACTGGATCTGCGAGCGGGCGCTCGCCGACCACAGCCACCAGACCAATCCCAAGCCGCTGAGCGCAACAGACTATGCAGGCATTCTCGACGCCGTGATGTGAGCGCTTGCCGGGGCGCGCTTCATCGAAGCCTGGGGATTTTGCCCGGACCTGCGACGTCGCCTTGGACAGGCGGCGAAGCCGCGCCGATCCGGGAGCCATCGGAGAGCATTAGGGCTCTGCGATGGCTCCAGGTCGCTCGTCCAGGGTGACGATCGTGACTCCGCGTGAAGCCAGTACGCTTTCCGGCCGTCAGGCCGGCAGCACCTTGCCGGGGTTCATGATGTTGTCGGGGTCGAGGCTCGCCTTCAGCGTGCGCATCACCTCGACGGCGGCGTCGCCATGCTCCTTGCGCAGGAACTTGGCCTTGCCGTAGCCGACGCCGTGCTCGCCGGTGCAGGTGCCGCCGAGCTCGATGGCGCGGTTGACCAGCAGGCCGTTCAGCCGCTCGGCCTCGCGGAGCTCCTCGGGCGAATCCATCCGGATCAGGAAGCCCATGTGGAAGTTGCCGTCGCCGACATGGCCGAGCGCCGTGACCGGGAAGGGCGCGTCCTTGGCATGCTCCTTGATCTCGGTGATGCAGGTGGCGAGCTGCGAGATCGGCACACAGGTGTCGGTGCCCCAGCTGCTGGCGCCGGGACGCAAGGCGAGCAGCGCGTAATGCATGTTGTGCCTTGCCTGCCAGAGCTTGTTGCGCTCCTCGGTGCTGGTGGCAAAGCGCCAGCCTTCGCCGCCATGGCCCTCGGCGAGCATCTGCACGGTCTCAGCCTGCGAGACCACGGCCGCCTCCGTGCCGTGGAATTCGAGGAAGAGCGCGACCGTCTCGGGATAGCTCAGATTGTTGTGGCGGTTGATGGCGCGCATGCAGGTCTCGTCGAGCAGCTCGACGCGGGCGACCTGGATGCCGCATTGGATCGTCTCGATGGCGCAATTGACGGCGCTGGCGATGTCCGGGAAGGAGCAGACCGCGGCCGAGCTCGCCTCGGGGATGCCGTAGAGCCGCAAGGTGATCTCGGTGATGACGCCGAGGGTACCCTCCGAACCGACGAAGAGGCGGGTGAGGTCGTAGCCGGCCGAGGATTTGCGGGCGCGCCCGCCGGTCTTCAGGATGGTGCCGTCGGCGAGCACGACGGTCAGCGCCAGCACATTGTCCTTCATCGTGCCGTAGCGCACCGCATTGGTGCCGGAGGCGCGCGTCGCGGTCATGCCGCCGAGGGTGGCGTCGGCGCCGGGATCGACCGGGAAGAACAGGCCGGTGTCGCGCAGGTGCTCGTTGAGCTGCTTGCGGGTGACGCCGGCCTCGACCGTGCAGTCGAGATCCTCGGCGTTGACGGCGGTGATCGCGTTCATGCGCGACAGGTCGATGCAGACGCCGCCATGCAGCGCGACGACATGGCCTTCGAGCGAGGTGCCGGCGCCGAACGGGATGACCGGCACCTTCGCCTGATGGCAGAGCTTGACGATCGCGCTGACCTCCTCGGTCGTCTGCGGATAGCAGACCACGTCCGGCGCCCTGGTCGGATGATAGGATTCGCCATGGCCGTGATGCTCGCGCTCGCTGTCCGAGGTCGAGCAGCGCGGGCCGAGCAGCTCGCGCAGGGCGGTCGTAAGGTCGTCGAGGGCAGGGTGCCGGAGGGGCTGGGGCGTGGCGGCAGGAACGTTCATTCTGTCCTCGACTTCCGGCGTGTCCGGCATGCTCATAAGGCAATCTCGACCGTGATGTCGCCCTTAGCCACGGCGGTGGCAGCATGAGCGCTCTGCATCGCCAGGGGAAGTGCGCGATTCGGCCGCCTCCCCGCCCGAGCCTCAACCCGCGGCGTCGAAGCGGCGGCCCTCCTCGCAGAGCCAGGCGACCAAAGCGTCCAGGGCGGGGCTGCGCTCGCTCTGCGGGTTGACCGTCAGCCAGCAACCGGTGGCGCTGTCGAAGGCGAGGTCGAGCGGATTGACCAGCGCGCCCGAGGCCAGTTCCTCGGCCACATAGCAGCGCGGGGCAAGCGCGACGCCGAGCCCGGCCACGGCGGCGCGGATGATCACGGAGTAATAGCCGTAGCGCACGGTGTGGGCGGGCACCGCGCCGCGCAGGCCGTGCGCCTCGGTGAATTCCGCCCAGAAGGCCGGCATCTGGAAATGCTGCAGCAGCGTCATCTTCTGGACGTCGGCGGCGCGATTGAAACCGCCCAAGCGCTCCAGCGCCGACGGCGCGGCGACCAACGCGACCTGGCGCCCGAACAGGTAGTGCGACTCGCGATCCGGCCAGGGGCCGAAGCCATGGACGATCTCGAGGTCGGCTTCCTCGATCTCCTTCTCGCTGACGAAATTGGTGAACTGGACGTCGATCTCGGGGTGCGCCTGGGCGAATTCCGGGAAACGCTCCATCAGCCAGCGTTCGCCGGCGATGGCGATCATGTGCAGGCGGATCGGCCGGCCGATCGCGGCGCGCTCGGCGAGGCGGCGGGCGCCGCGCTCCATCTGCTCGATCGCCGCCTCGGCATAGGGGCGGTAGATCGTGCCGGCCTCGGTCGGTCTCAGCCCGGCCGGGCTGCGCTCGAACAGCTCCGTGCCGAGATGGTCCTCCAGCGCCTGGATCTGCTTGGAGACGGCGCTCTGGGTCAGGTGCACCTCGCCGGCCGCCTTCGCCGTCGAGCCGAGGCGGGCGACGGCAAGAAAGACCCGGAGCGCCGTGGTCGACGGCGGGAGATTGCGGCCGGCCAAACAGATATTCCTTCAGCGACTACCCTTGAGGAGATCGTTTCGTTTGCCGGTTGCGCGGTCAAGGGCGCAGTGTTTTGCGCAGGGGAGAAGATCATGAACCACAATACGCGTCTCTGGGGCGGCCGTTTCCGCAAGTCGCCAGACCCGCGCATGATGAAGCTGTCGAGCGCGGCGGGTGCCCATGCCCGCCTTGCGCCGCAGGACATCGCCGGCGGCAAGGCCCATGCGGCTGAACTGGAGCGCGCCGGACTGCTCAGCCAGGACGAGTTCAGGACCATCGTCGCGGCGCTCGACGCGATTGCTGCCGACCTCGCCGCCGGGACGCTCGCCCCTGACGAGAGCGACGAGGACGTCCATACCTTCATCGAGCGCGTGCTGACCGCCCGGATCGGCGCTACGGGTGCCAAGCTCAGGGCCGGGCGCTCGCGCAACGACCAGGCCGCCAACAACCTCAAGCTCTATCTGCGCGCCGAGGCGCGCTCGATCGGCGCGATGCTGGCCGAGCTGCTCGATGCCATCGCCGGCCAGGCCGAGCGGCACGCGGCCTCGATCTGCCCCGGCTTCACCCATCTGCAGAGCGCCCAGCCCGTGACTTTCGGCCATTGGCTGATGGCCCATGGCCAGGCGCTGTCGCGCGACGCCTCCCGCCTGCAGGATTGGGAGAAGCGCTCCTCACTCTCGCCGCTGGGTGCCGCCGCGCTCGCCGGCTCGGCGATCGCGCTGACGCCCGAGCTCAGCGCCAAAGCGCTCGGCTATGACGGCCCCTGCGAGAACTCGGTCGACGCCGTCGGCGCGCGCGACCATGTCGCGGAGTTCCTGTTCGTTGCGGCGATGCTGGCGACGAACCTGTCGCGGCTGGCGGAGGAGGTGACGCTCTGGACCTCGCGCCAGTTCGGCTGGGTCGTGCTCGACGATGCCTTCGCGACCGGTTCCTCGATCATGCCGCAGAAGAAGAACCCGGATATCGCCGAGATCTCGCGCGGCCGGGCGGCGCGCCTGACCGGCGACCTCGTCGCCATGCTCGGCGCGCTGAAGGGCTTGCCGCTCGCCTATAACCGCGACCTCGCCGAGGACAAGCGCGCGGCCTTCGATGCGGTCGATGTGCTTGGTGAAGTACTGCCGGCCTTCGCCGGGCTGGTCGCGACGATGGAGGCCAAGCCCGAGGTGATGCGGGCGCAGGCCGGCGCCGGCTTTGCGCTCGCCACCGAAGTCGCCGATCACCTCGCCCGCAAGGGCGTGCCCTTCGCCGAGGCGCATGAGATCAGCGGCACGCTGGTGCGCTATTGCGAGGAGATGGGGCGCGAGCTCGAAGGGCTGGAGCCGGTGGAACTGCGTGCGATCGATCCGCGCCTCGACGAGAGCGTGCTCAAGGTACTGACGCTCGATGCGGCGGTGGCGGCGCGCAGCGGCCATGGCGGTACGGCGCCCGTACGGGTCGCCGAGCAGATCGGCCGCTTCCGCGGCTGGCTCACCGGCTTCTCGCAGTGGACGAGGGAGCGCGCAGCATGAGCCGTGCAACCCAGACCATGCCGGATCGCGGCCTCGCCGAGATTGCCGGCCTGACTATCGTGCCCAAGCGCTTCTACGGGCGCTGGGTTGCCGCTGCCGCGATCCTGTTCGTGCTGGCCTGGATCGTGAAGGCCTTCGCCCAGGGGCAGATCGCCTGGCCGGTGGTGGCGCAATTCTTCACCGCGCCGGCCATCCTCGCCGGCCTCGTCAACACGCTGATCATGACCGTCTGCGCCATGGGGCTCGGCATCGTGCTCGGCGTGGTCTTCGCGATCATGTACATGTCGCCGAACCCGGTGCTGCGCGGCGTCGCCCTGTTCTACATCTGGTTCTTCCGCGGCACGCCGCTGCTGCTGCAATTGCTGCTCTGGTTCAACCTGGCGCTGGTCTTCCCGACGATCGGCATCCCCGGCGTGATCGAGTGGCGCACCATCGACATCATCGGCCCGTTCATGGCGACCCTGCTCGGCCTCGGCATGAACCAGGGCGCCTACACCGCCGAGGTCGTCCGCTCCGGCATCCTCTCGGTCGATCTCGGCCAGACCGAAGCCGCCAAGGCGATCGGCATGACGCGGCTGACGACGTTGCGCCGGATCGTGCTGCCGCAGGCGATGCGGGTGATCATTCCGCCCGTGGGCAACGAGGTGATCAGCATGGTCAAGCTGACCTCGGTCGCCAGCGTCATCCAGTTCTCCGAGATCCTGCGCAATGCGCAGAACGTCTATTATGCCAATGCCCGCGTCATCGAACTGCTGATCGTCGCGGCCGGCTGGTACCTGCTCGTCGTCACCCTGCTGCAGATCGGACAGTTCTTCCTGGAACGCGCCTTCTCAAAGGGTCGGGGCGAGCGCCGTGCCAAGCCCCAGGTCGCCGAGGAGGCCGCCGCGTGACGTCCCTGTCCCCGATCGTCGTCGCTGCCAGCGTCACCAAGCAGTTTGGACCGCTGAAGGCGCTGAACAAGGTCTCGCTTTCGGTCCTGCCGGGCGCGGTGCAATGCATCATCGGTCCGTCCGGCTCGGGCAAGTCGACGCTGCTGCGCTGCATCAACCAGCTCGAGAAGATCGACGCCGGCGCGATCACCGTCGCCGGCGAGCTGATCGGCTATCGCCGCGTCGGCAACGAGCTGCACGAGCTCAGCGACACCGAGATCGCGCGCCAGCGCCTCAAGACCGGCATGGTCTTCCAGCGCTTCAACCTGTTCAACCACATGACGGTGCTGCAGAACATCATCGAGGGGCCGCTCACGGTGCTGAAGCGGCCGCGGCGCGAGATCGTCGCCGAGGCCATGGCGCTGCTCGACCGCGTCGGCCTTGCCGAGAAGCGCGATTCCTATCCGATCGAGCTTTCGGGCGGCCAGCAGCAGCGCATCGCGATCGCCCGCGCGCTGGCGATGAAGCCGCAGGTGATGCTGTTCGACGAGCCGACCTCGGCGCTCGACCCGGAGCTCGTCGGCGAAGTCCTGAACGTGATGCGCGACCTCGCCGCCTCCGGCATGACCATGATCGTCGTGACCCATGAGCTCGGCTTCGCCCGCGAGGTCGCGAGCGACGTCGTCTTCATGGACAAGGGCGAGATCGTCGAGCAGGGCCCGCCGCAGCAGGTGCTGGTCGCGCCGAGCCAGGCCCGCACCCGCGACTTTATCGCCGCCGTCCTCAAGTGACCCGAGACCCAGTGAACCCAAGCAAAGACAAGAGGGAGATCACCATGCTTCGCCTTTCGCTCGCCGCCGCGCTCATCGCCGGCACCGCGCTCGTCGCCCAGGCCCAGGCCCTGCCGGACCGGATCAAGACCGCCGGCAAGATCGTCATCGCGACCCAGCCGAACTATGCGCCGATCGTCTACAAGGACCCGGCGACCAACCAGATGGCCGGCTTCGACTATGAGCTCGGCGAAGCCATCGCCAAGGAGCTCGGCGTCAAGGCCGAATGGCAGGACACTGCCTTCGCCCAGATGCTGCCCTCACTGACGACCGGCCGCGTCGACATGGTGATGGCCGGGATGAGCGACCTGCCGGCGCGGCGCGAGACGGTCGACTTCGTCGACTACATGGTCTCGGGCGCACAGTTCTACACGGTCACCGCCTTCAAGGATTCGGTGAAGAGCGTCGAGGATCTCTGCGGCAAGAGCGTCGGTGCCAGCCGCTCGACCAATTGGCCGAAGCAGATCGGCGAGTGGAGCGATGCCAACTGCGTCGCCAAGGGCAAGCCGGCGATCACCGTGGTCGGAACCGAGGGGTCGGTCGACGCTCGCACCCAGCTCAAGACGCAGCGCCTGCAGGGCGGCGTCCAGGGCAGCGAGACGATGACGCATTTCCAGAAGCTCGAGCCCAACACCTATATCCCGCTCGGCGAGCCCTTCACCCGTTCGTTGACCGGCATCCCGTTCCCGAAGACGGCCGAGGGCGGCCAGCTGCGCGACGCGGTCAAGGGCGCGCTCGAGCGGCTGCAGGCGAACGGCACCTATGACGCGCTGATCGCCAAATACGTCCAGCCGAGCAACGCGCTGAAGCCGATCTCGGTCAACAAGGGCGAGTGAGGCGGTCGGATCAGTCCTGGCGGCTTCCCTTTCGCTGGAGGCCGCCACTGTGACGACCACCATCGGGAACGGCGCTGACGGCAGAGCGCTTGTCTGTTATACATTTTGTACAACAGACAAGCCTGGAGCCTGCCATGAACAAGCCCGAAAAGCCGGCGGGCGAGCAGGCCATGGTCCTGCAGGTCCGAAAGATCGGAAATTCTGTCGGCATCATCCTGCCGAAGGAGCTGCTGGCGCGATTGAAGCTGGCCGAAGGCGACAAGCTGACGGTGGTCGAGCAGCCCGAGCTCGGCCTGAAGCTGACACGACGTGACGATACCCATGTGCGGGGTCTCGAAATCGCTCGCCGCTCGTTCAAGACCTATGCGAACACCTACCGCGCTCTGGCGAAAAGACCGAGCCGGTCTCGGTCAGCGTCGAGTTGGTGATCGATATCCATGCCGAGCAGCTGGCGCTGTTCGGCGGGCCGGAAGGCATACACGATCAAGGGCTGCTGGAATCGGCGCTGGCGCGTGCGCCGAACAAGCATGCCTAAAGTGAGGACGATCTTGCAGCGCTGGCAGCGGCATACGCTTTCGGCGTCGCGCGCAACCATCCTTTTGTCGACGGCAACAAGCGGGCGGCCTTCGCCGCCATGATTGTCTTCCTTGGCCTCAACGGCATCGACGTCCTGGTTCCCGAGCCGGAGGCGACGGCCGCCATCCTCGCACTCGCCGCCGGCGAGGTCGAGGAGGAGGGGCTGACGCGCTGGATCCGCGACAACTGGCCGAAGGACGCACCCCGATGAAAACCCCGATCTGGATCGAGGCCGCGATCAACGGGCCGTGGGGCAAGGAGCGCCAGCCCGGCATTCCGATCGCGATCCCCGACATCGTCGCCGACGGGATCGCTGCGGTCGAGGCCGGCGCCGCGATCGTCCACCTGCATGTCTACGACCTCGAGACCGGCCGCCAGCGCGACGATTGGGAACTCTATGCGCAAGCCATCGAGGGGATCAGGGCCAAGGTCGATGCGATCGTCTACCCGACCATCCCGATCCTGGGCCCTGCTTACGCCGGCGACATGATCGGCTCGCGCCGCTACGCGCATCTGGAGGAACTCGCCAAGCGCGGCCTGGTCGAATGGGGCGTGCTCGATCCCGGCTCGTGCAACTGGACGACCTTCGCCGGCATCCCTGATGGCGAGGCCGGCTTCATCTACCAGAACCCCGGCGAGCACATTCGCGAGGGTATGGCGGTGGCTGAGAAGCACAGCATCCATCCGAGCTATGCGATCTACGAGCCCGGCTTCACCCGCCTGGGCGCGGCGCTGGCCAAGGTCTATTCCGGCATGCCGACGCCGATTTATCGCTTGATGTTCTCCGACGCCTTCGCCTGGGGCTTCCCCCCGAAGCCTTATGCGCTGGAGGCCCATCTCGCCCTGCTGGCGGAGTGTGCGCCGCAGGCCCCGGTGATGATCGCCGGACTCGGCGTCGACCTTACCGAGATCGTCGCCCCTGCGGTCGCGCGCGGCGTCCATGTCCGGGCTGGGCTGGAGGATGCGCCCTTCGGCGAGAGCCGCAGCAATGCAGAGCTGATCGCTGCCATGGTCCGCAAGGTCGAGGCTGCCGGTGGGCGGCCGGCGAGCGTGGCCGACGTCAGGGCGAGCCTGGCGGCGGTTCCGCAAGCACGGCGCTCCTGAGACAGCATGCCCGCTGGCTTTCCCCGGTGGAGCGCCTACATCGGGTGCAGCCCGTCATAAGCCGTGCGAGCCCCGATGTCCGAACGCGATAGCGAAGCCAATCGATTCTCCGCCCGCGCGGCGCGCTATGCCCGCGTCGGCGCCAATGTCGGCGGGGTGGCGGCGCGCATCGCCGGCACCAAGCTGTTCGGGCTGGAAGGCCGCAACGCCACCAATGCCGAGGCGCTGGCCAAGGCGCTCGGCGGGCTGAAGGGGCCGCTGATGAAGGTGGCGCAACTCGTCGCCACCATTCCCGACGTGGTGCCACCGGAATACGCCGCCGAATTGCAGAAGCTGCAGTCGGAAGCGCCGCCGATGGGGGCGGCCTTCGTCAAGCGCCGGATGCAGGCCGAGCTCGGCGCCAGCTGGCGCGGACGCTTCGGCGAGTTCGATCTGAAACCGGCGGCAGCGGCCTCGCTCGGGCAGGTGCACCGGGCGACCTCGCTCGATGGCGCGCCGTTCGCCTGCAAGCTGCAATACCCCGACATGGAATCGGCCGTCGAAGCCGATATCTCCCAGCTCGAGATCCTGTTCGGCCTGCACCGACGCATGGGCGCGGTGATCGACACCAGCGAGATCGCCAAGGAGATCAGCGCCCGCGTCCGCGAGGAGCTCGACTATCGCCGCGAAGCAAAGCATGTCGCGCTCTACCGGCAGATGCTCGCGGCGACGCCGGAGGTGCGCGTGCCCGATGTCGTGCCGGAGCTGTCGACGCGGCGGCTGCTGACAATGGGCTGGCTCGACGGCGACAAGATCCTCAACCACAAGCAGGCGAGTCAGCAGGTCCGCGACCGGATCTCGACCGCGATGTTCCGAGCCTGGTGGCGGCCGTTCAGCCATCACGGCGTAATCCATGGCGATCCGCATCTCGGGAACTACACGGTTTTCCAGGAGGGCGGCGAGCCAGGGGGTATCAACCTGCTCGACTATGGCTGCATCCGCATCTTTCCGCCGAGCTTCGTCGGCGGCGTGGTCGACCTCTACCGCGGCTTGCTCGAAGGCGATGACGCCCGCGTCGTCCATGCCTATGAGGTCTGGGGCTTCAAGGGGCTGAACAAGGAGCTGATCGACATCCTCAACATCTGGGCGCGGTTCATCTATGGGCCGCTGCTGGAGGATCGCACCCGCCGGATCGCCGAGGGTGTCAGCCCGGCCGAATACGGCCGCAAGCAGGCCTTCCAGGTCCATTCGGCGCTGAAGGCACGAGGGCCGGTGACGGTGCCGCGCGAATTTGTCTTCATGGACCGCGCCGCGATCGGCTTAGGCGGCGTCTTCCTGCATCTCGACGCCGAGCTGAATTTCCACCGGCTGTTTGAGCAGGAGATCGAGGATTTCAGCGTCGAGCGCGTGGCGCTGGAACAGGCCGCAGCCCTGGCTATAGCCGGACTTGGGCATTCCTGACGATCAGAATCGTCAATACAGTTGTGCCGCGGCACATGCCCCGCCGGCGCTGCTGCCACAGATCGCGCTGGTGATGACGGGATTTAAATCGATTTAATTGACAAGGATTGCGGTTTTTCCTTAGCGTCATGTTGCAGCTGCGCAGAAAATGGGCGCAGCCGCCCCGACACTCCGTTGCCAGACCCTTTTCAGGTGCGGTACAGGGCTTCAGGATAGGGTTGAACTCGGGACTTTTTTCATGGCCGACCACGGACACGCCGCCGACATTCCGGAGATGGATTATCCGGAGCACGAGCGCACCTATGTGGGCTTCGTGCACTTCGCCGAAGTCGGCACGCTTGCTTGCCTCGCCATCGTCGCGGCGCTCGCCGTCGGCGGCACCAAGCACGCCTGGGGCACAGCCATCATCGGCACGCTGCTGACCCTGGTCGGCACCGGCGTCGGCATCGCCGCCCCGTCGATCGGCTGGCGCGCCACCCTCGTCCCCTTCGTTCTGATGCTGCTCGCGCTCCTCCTCTACTAAGCCCGAAAGGCCTGGCCTCCATGCGCATCGCTGTCCCAGCCGAAACGCAAGGGGCGGAGACCCGCGTCGCCGTGACGCCGGAAACCGTCCGCAAGTTCATTGGCCTCGGAGCCGATGTCGCAGTGGAGAAGGGGGCGGGCCTCGCCTCCGGCATTACGGATGGCGAGTACGAGGCGGCCGGCGCCAAGCTGGCCGGCAGCGCCGCCGAGGCGCTGGCCGGCGCCGACATCGTGCTGAAGGTGCGCCGCCCGGCCGAAAGCGAGATCGCCGGCCTGCCCGCCGGTGCGCTCGTCGTCGGGATCATGGACCCCTATGGCAGCGAGGCGCAGGTCGAGGCGCTGGCCAAGGCCAATGTCTCAGCCTTCGCCATGGAGTTCATGCCGCGCATCACCCGTGCGCAGGTGATGGACGTGCTGTCCTCGCAGGCCAATCTCGCCGGCTATCGGGCGGTGGTCGACGGCGCCGCCGAATATGGCCGGGCGCTGCCGATGATGATGACCGCGGCGGGCACCGTGCCGGCCGCGAAGATCTTCATCATGGGCGTCGGCGTCGCCGGGCTGCAGGCGATCGCGACCGCGCGCCGCATGGGCGCCATCGTCACTGCGACGGACGTCCGGCCTGCAACCAAGGAGCAGGTCGAATCGCTCGGCGCCAAGTTCCTCGCCGTCGAGGACGAGGAGTTCAAGCAGGCGCAGACAGCCGGCGGTTACGCCAAGGAAATGTCCAAGGAATACCAGGCCAAGCAGGCCGAGCTGACGGCGAGCCATATCGCCAAGCAGGACATCGTCATCACCACCGCGCTGATCCCGGGCCGCCCGGCGCCGAAGCTGATCTCGGCGGCGATGGTCGAGAGCATGAAGCCCGGCTCGGTCATCGTCGACCTCGCGGTCGAGCGCGGCGGCAATTGCGAGCTCGCCAAGCCGGGCGAGGTCGTGACCACGGCCAACGGCGTCAAGATCGTCGGCCATCTCAACGTGCCGGGCCGCCTGCCTGCGACCTCGTCCAGCCTCTACGCCAAGAACCTCTTCGCCTTCGTCGAGACGCTGATCGACAAGGCCGAGAAGAAGCTCGCGGTGAACTGGGAAGACGAGTTGGTCAAGGCGACCTGCCTGACCAAAGACGGCACTGTCATCCATCCGAATTTCGCGGCCAAGGCCTAAAGCACTGCACAGGGGAGGGTCACGTCATGGCTAATCCGGCACCCGAACAGGCGCTCGAACAGGCCCGCTCCGCCGCGGCATTGGCAAAACAGGCGGCCGAACTCGCCGAGAAATATGCCGAGCAGGCCGCTGCGGCGGCCGGCGCCGCGACCGGCGTCGATCCGACGGTCTATCGCCTCGCCATCTTCGTGCTCGCGGTCTTCGTCGGCTACTACGTCGTCTGGTCGGTGACCCCGGCGCTGCACACGCCGCTTATGTCGGTCACCAACGCGATCTCCTCGGTCATCGTCGTCGGGGCGCTGCTGGCGGTGGGAGTTCAGGCGGCGCCCGCCATGGGCGACGGGCCGCTCTGGGCCAAGGTCTTCGGCTTCATCGCGCTGATCCTGGCCTCGGTGAACATCTTCGGCGGCTTCCTCGTCACCGAGCGGATGCTCGCCATGTACAAGAAGAAGGGCTGACGCGCATGGCCGCCAATCTCGCCGCCCTTCTCTATGTCGTCTCCGGCGTCCTCTTCATCATGGCCCTGCGCGGGCTGTCGCATCCGACGAGCTCGCGCCAGGGCAATCGCTACGGCATGATCGGCATGGCGATCGCCGTGCTGACCACGGTGATCTTCTATCCGCCGGCCGGCTTCTCCGGCTGGCTGCTCGTTCTGCTCGGTATCGCCATCGGCGGCGGCTTCGGCGCCTTCATGGCCAAGCGCGTGCAGATGACGCAGATGCCGCAGCTCGTCGCCTTCTTCCATTCGCTGGTCGGCCTCGCCGCGGTGCTGGTGGCGGCGGCGGCGCTCTATGCGCCAGAGGCCTTCGGCATCGGACAGGTCGGCAAGATCAAGGGCGCCAGCCTGTTCGAGATGGGGCTCGGCGTCGCCATCGGCGCGATCACCTTCACCGGATCGATCATCGCCTTCCTCAAGCTCGACGGGCGTATGAGCGGCAAGCCGATCATGCTGCCGCAGCGCCACGCCATCAATATCGGCCTTGGCGTCGCGCTCTTCGTGATGCTGCTGATCTTCCTGAAGACGGAAAGCCACGTCCTCTTCTGGCTGATCGTGCTGGTCTCCTTCGCGCTCGGCGTGCTGCTGATCATCCCGATCGGCGGCGCGGACATGCCGGTCGTCGTCTCGATGCTCAACTCCTATTCCGGCTGGGCCGCGGCGGGCATCGGCTTCACGCTCGGCAACATGGCGCTGATCATCACCGGCGCGCTGGTCGGCTCGTCCGGCGCGATCCTGTCCTACATCATGTGCAAGGCGATGAACCGGAGCTTCATCTCCGTCATCCTCGGCGGCTTCGGCGGCGACGATGCCGCTGCTGGCGCCGGTGGTGCGGTCGAGGCGCGCCCGGTCAAGCAGGGCTCGCCCGACGATGCCGCCTACATCATGAAGAACGCCGGCAAGGTCCTGATCGTGCCGGGCTACGGCATGGCGGTGGCTCAGGCGCAGCACGCGCTGCGCGAAATGGCCGACCTCCTCAAGAAGGAAGGCGTCGAGGTCAAGTACGCCATCCATCCGGTGGCGGGCCGCATGCCGGGCCATATGAACGTGCTGCTGGCCGAGGCCAATGTGCCCTATGACGAGGTCTTCGAGCTCGAGGACATCAACTCGGAGTTCGGCCAGGCCGACGTCGCCTTCGTCATCGGTGCCAACGACGTCACCAACCCTGCCGCCAAGACCGACAAGTCCTCACCGATCTACGGCATGCCGATCCTCGACGTCGAGAAGGCCAAGACCGTGCTGTTCATCAAGCGCGGTATGGCGGCCGGCTATGCCGGCGTCGAGAACGAGCTGTTCTTCCGGCCCAACACGATGATGCTGTTCGGCGACGCCAAGAAGGTCACCGACGAGATCGTCAAGGCGATGGCGCACTGAGGCAGGGCGCTCGTCATCGGAACGTCGCAAAGGGCCGGCTCGATGCCGGCCCTTTTGTTTCTGGCGAGAGTGTAGGCAGCGGGCGATGCGCAGGATCCTGAAGCTTCTCGCCATCGGAGCGTTCGGCGCCTATGTCGCAATGCTCGCGCTGCTGTACATCAAGCAGCGCGAGATGATGTATCCGCGCAATGCGGCGCGGGCCGAGATCGCCAGCGCCAATCTGCCGGGTGTCGAGGAGGCGGCGTTGACCGCCGCGGACGGCGAAAAGCTGATCGCCTGGGTGGTGCCGCCGCGCGACGGCAAGCCGGTGCTGCTGTTCTTCCACGGCAATGCCGGCAATTTCGGTCGGCCGATCCGGCAGGCGCGTTTCCGGGCGTTGACGGAGGATGGGACGGGGCTCTTCGCCGTCAATTATCGCGGCTATGGCGGCTCGACCGGCTCGCCAACCGAGGACGGCCTGGCGCAGGATGCCCGTGCCGCCTATGCCGCGGCCGTGGAGCGCTTCGGCGCGGAGCGGCTGGTCGGCTATGGCGAGTCGCTTGGCACGGGCGTGGTGCTGAAGCTGGCGGCGGAGGCCCCGCTCAAGGCGGTGATCCTCGAGGCGCCCTATCTCTCCACTGCCGCTGTCGCACAGCAGCTCTACCCTTACATCCCGGTCGGGCTGGTCATGCATGACCAGTTTCACTCCGATCAGGTCATCGGCAAGGTCAAGGCGCCGCTGCTGATCCTGCACGGCCAGCGCGACGGCGTCATCCCGTTCAGCCAAGGCGAGGCGCTGTTCGGGCTCGCCAATCCGCCGAAGCGCTTCGTCCGATTCCCTGAGGGCAATCACGAGAACCTGCCGGCGCATGGCTCGGTGCCGGAGATCAGGCGCTTCCTGGCAGATCTGGATACGAGCCGTCTGGCAGGTAGCGAAACGGTGACCGCTATGGCGCAGCGGTGAGACGACCTCAGAGCCGGAACATCCCGCCGCCGCCACCGACACGAGCAGCGCCAGCGCGGGCGATCTGATTGTTGCCGTCGAGGCCGAGGGCGCGCTGATAGGCCTCGCTTGCCTCGGTCTTCTTGCCCTGCTTCTCGAAGGCGAAGCCGCGGCCGGCCCAGGCGGCGGCATTGCGGTTGTCGACATTGAGCGCCGCGGTGAAGTCCTCCAGCGCGGAATCGTATTTGCCGAGCGCGTTCAGGCTCTCGCCGCGGGCGATATAGGGCGGGGCGGTGTAGGGGTTGCGGTCGATCACCGAGTCGAAATCGGTGACGGCCTGCTGGTGCTGGCCTTCCTTCTGGTAGACCAGCCCGCGCGCGTGGAAGGCCTCGGCCGATTCCGGGTTGAGGCGGATCGCGGCGTTGAGGTCTGCCAGCGCCTGCTGGCTGTTGCCCTGCACGCGCAGCAGATTGGCGCGGGCGATATAGGCCGGGGCGTAGTTCGGATTGGCGGTGGTGGCGCGGTTGAAGTCCTGCAGGGCAGCGTCGTTGCGGCCGCTCTGGCGCAGCGCCAGGCCGCGATTTGTGTAGGCCGGCGCAAAATTGGCGTCGATCTGCACGGCCTTGGTGAAGTCGGAGATCGCGTCGGAATAGCGGCCGATGCGGGCGTAAGCCGCGCCGCGCGTGTTGTAGGCCTGCGGATCGTTCGGGTTGCGGTTGATCACCTCGCTGAGCGAGCCGATGTTGACGCTGGCTGCCTCGGTGTTCTCGGTCTGGAGCTCGGCGACGCCGGCGCCGGAACTCATGCTCACCGTGTCGCAGCCTGCGAGCGCGAGCGCCAGGCCCGTCGCGATCAGCCAGTTCCTGCCTGTGAGCATGCTCTTATCCATCGCCTTGCAACTCTCGCCTGCCATGCGGCGCCACCGCCCCGGTGCGCCGCCATCCTCCAAAACGCCCAAGCCCTGACAAAGTTTGGTTAACGAGCCTACAAAAACAACAGCGCCCGGAGAAGCTCCAGGCGCAAACAGATATCAGTGTGACGCTGGCTGGCGGCCGGTCCCTGGCGCGGTCAGACCGCCGGCCGAGCGGGACGCTCAGGGCGCTTCGGCTTCACCGGCGCGGGCAGCAAGCCTTCGCGCTGCAGCTTCTTGCGGATCAGCTTGCGGGCCCGGCGGACGGCCTCGGCCTTCTCGCGCGCCTTCTTCTCGGACGGCTTCTCGTAATGGCCGCGCAGCTTCATCTCACGGAAGATGCCCTCGCGCTGCATCTTCTTCTTAAGCGCCCGCAGCGCCTGATCGACATTGTTGTCGCGAACGAGAACCTGCACGTCTCTTAGTCCGTCGTTGTCTGTGGTCCGGAATCGGGGCGGCGACCTCCCGCTCGGAAGATCGCCGCGAAGGTCGTGCGGATACCAGAATTCCCGCGGCCTGTCCACGCTGCAGCGCGGCAAAACCCGTGAAACCACGCGGGTTTTGGAGAGGAGAGGCAGGTCGGCTCAGGTGCGGCTCGACACCGCTCAGCCCTCATCCTGAGAAGCGTGGCCGATCGCGTCTCGAAGGAATGCTCTAGCTGGTTCAGCAGCCTTTCTCAGCCGGCTTCGGGGAGGACGCGGGTGACATGGCCCATCTTGCGGCCGGGCCTCGCCTCCCGCTTGCCGTAGAGGTGCAGATGCGTGCCGGGCTCAGCCAGGAGCGCGCGCCAGTCATTCGCCTGGTCGCCGATCAGGTTCTGCATGGTGACGCGGCCGCGCCGAGCGGTTGCGCCCAGCGGGAAGCCGCAGACGGCGCGGACATGCTGGTGGAACTGCGAGGTCTGCGCTCCCTCGCTGGTCCAATGCCCGGAATTGTGGACGCGCGGGGCGATTTCGTTGACGACGACCTGTTGACCGCTCTTGCCCTCGACCAGGAAGAACTCGACGGCGAAAACGCCGACATAGGCGAGCGCCTCGCCGATGCGCCGTGCGGCCTCGATCGCGGCGTCGGCCGCGGCTGTGTCGATCCGGGCGGGCACCTGCGTCAGCGCCAGGATGTGGTCGCGGTGCTCGTTCTCGCACACGTCGAAGGCGGCGAAGGAGCCGTCGGCGGCGCGGGCGGCGACGACCGAGACCTCGCGCGCGAAGGTGACGAAGCCTTCGAGGATCGCGGGGAAATGCCCGATCTCGTCCCAGACCTGCGCGAGATCGACGCCGTCGACGATCTTGACCTGGCCTTTGCCGTCATAGCCGAAGCGACGCGTCTTCAGCACGGCGGGACGGCCGAGGCTGGCGACGGCCTTTTCCAGATCGGCGAGCGAGTTGACGGACTCGAAGGGGGCGACCGCTAGGCCGAGATCGGCGACGAAGCGCTTTTCGGTCAGGCGGTCCTGCGTCACCGCCAGCGCGCGTGCTCCGGGATGCAGTGGGGTGCGGGCCGCAAGGAAGGCGGCGGTCGCGGCCGGGACGTTCTCGAATTCGTAGGTCACGACATCGACGGCGTCGGCGAAGCTGGCGAGCGCCGCCTCGTCCTCATAGGCACCGATGGTGTGGCGGGCGGCGACCTCATAGGCCGGGCTGTCGGCGTCCGGCGCGAAGATGTGCACGCGCACGCCGAGATCGGCCGCGGCCAGCGCCAGCATCCGGGCGAGCTGCCCGCCGCCGAGAATGCCGAGAACGGCGCCGGGACCGAGGCCGCGCGGATCGGGCTGGCTCATGCGTCGTCCTTCGGACGTTCGGCGACTGCGGCGCTCAGCCGGCCGCGCCAGGCGTCGAGGCGCTCTGCGAGGTCGTCGTCGGAGAGGGCGAGCACGGCCGCGGCCAGCAGGGCGGCGTTGATAGCGCCGGCCTTGCCGATGGCGAGCGTACCGACCGGGATGCCGCCTGGCATCTGTACGATCGAGAGCAGGCTGTCCTGGCCGGAAAGCGCCTTGGATTCGACGGGGACGCCAAAGACGGGGAGGGGCGTCAGCGACGCCGTCATGCCCGGCAGATGGGCCGCGCCGCCGGCGCCGGCGATGATGACCTTGAATCCGGCTGCCTTGGCGCCCTTGGCGAAGTCGACCATCCGGTCGGGCGTGCGATGGGCCGAGACGATGCGGGCGTCGAAGGCGATGCCGAGTTCGCGGAGCGTGTCGGCCGCGTGGCGCATCGTCGCCCAGTCGGACTGGCTGCCCATGATGATGGCGACGGGTGGGGTCGGCTCGGCCATGAGATCAGATGCTTCCCGGCAGGAGGGAGGAAGCGCGCGATCTAGACCGGCCGCAGCGTCACAGGCAAGGGCGGAATCGTCTTGGCGCCACGATTCGCGCTGGAATTCCATCGGTTTCGGAGTCGTCCCGGACAAGCCGCGCTGGCGGCGCCGATCCGGGACCCATGTCTGAACCTCTTTCGGACGGGCTCAGGCATGGCTCCCGGGTCGAGCTGCGCTCCCCGGGGACGAGTCGGAGTGTGGGGACACTCAGGCGATGATGTCCGGCGTCAGCTGGTCCTCGAGATAGGAGATGCGGTCGCGCAGATAGAGCTTGCGCTTCTTCAGGCGCTGGATCTGGATCTGGTTGACCGGACCGAGACGTTCGAGCGCATCGATGGCGCTGTCGAGGTCGCGATGCTCCTCGCGCAGTCGCGCCAGCTCCGCTTCCAGAACCTCGATCTCCTCCGGGCTCAATTCGAATCCCATGAAGCCGTCTCATCATCGCCGCGATCGCGGCCGACTATGCGCAGGCGCGGGCGGCCCGGCAAGGGTATCGCCAGCGCGATGCGGGCCGGCTTGCTCGCATTCATGCGCCTCGGGAAAGGTCCCGGAAGGGATCACAGAAACTCATGGTGCAGCGCACGTCTGCCCGGCAGACGTGAAGCCGGCTCTGTGTCAGACTTCTCTTGTTAGAACGCTCATCAGGAGGATCCAGATGTCGCTGCAGACACATCTCGCCGAGCTCGAACGCAAGCATCGCCAGCTCGAGGAAGCCATCGCCCAGGCGATCGCCAGCCCCTCGTCGAGCGATCTTGGCGTAGCCGAGCTCAAGCGGAAGAAGCTGCTGCTGAAGGATGAGATCGAGCGCGTGCGGCTGACCATGCCGGCACCGACGTTGCACTGAGAGGACAGGCGGGCCGCGGCGCCCGCGACGAATTCGCGCATTCGCGCTGCCGGCCCCGAAAGGGGCCGGCCTTTTTATGAGCAGAGGCACGGCACAGCCCGACCGGCGTGGAAGCGCTCGCTCGATCGTGCAACAATCCCCGGCCGCTGCGAGGGGATGCGCCGTTGGCCCGCGTCGATCGACACAACACCACCCGTTACTGGAACGCGACCGGCGTCGACGGGCTCAGCTGCCTCTACGCCGATTTCACGACGCATGACTATGCGCCGCACCAGCATGATGCCTTCGTCGTCGCCGTGACGGAAAGCGGCGGCTCCGAATTCAAGAGCCGCGGTCGCAGCGACGAGGCCCGCGAGAGCGTGCTGCTCGTCTTCAATCCCGCCGAGCCCCATTCCGGCCGCATGGGCTGGAGCAGACGCTGGCGCTATCGCTCGTTCTATCTGACGCAGCCCGCCATCGAGACAGTGGTCGCCGATCTCGGCATCGCTCGCCCGGCCTATTTCATGCGCAATGTCGTTGGCGACGCCGATCTGATCGCGGCCTTCGCCCGGCTGCACTGCAGCCTGGAGGATGGCCAGGACCCGCTCGAAGAGCGCGAGCTCCTCGTCGCCAGCTTCGGGACGCTGTTCCAGAGGCATGGCGACGGCGCCCGCTCTGTCCCGATGGCCGTACGCGACGAGGCAGTGGTTGCACGTGTGGCGAAGCGGCTGGCCTCGCAGCATGCGGAAAGCGGGCTGACCCTGAACGAAATGGGGCTTTGGGTCGATATGACCCCGTTCCAGCTCATTCACCTGTTCAAACGCACGGCCGGCCTGACGCCCCATGCCTATCTGACCCAGCTCCGGCTGAAGGCGGCGATCCGGGAGCTGAAGGCCGGCGTGCCGATCGCCGACGCGGCGCTGGCCAGCGGCTTCTACGACCAGAGCGCGCTGACGCGGCACTTCAAGCGCTCCTTCGGCATCACGCCCTTGCAGTATCAGCGGGCGGGCGCTGCCGGCCGCGCCCGCTGATCTGTCAATTTCCGCCAATACGGTTCCAAGCCGCGTCCCCAGACTTCTTCGAAAAGGAGTCTTTTCGTGACGCGCTATTTCTGTCTGGACGAGCCGGAGGTGTTCGCCCTCAAAACCGTCGTGACGGCCGCCGAGCCGGGCCGTATCCGGCTCGATCGATCGCCGTTCTATCCCGGCGGTGGCGGCCAACTTCCCGACAAGGGCACATTGCAATGGTCGGGCGGCGATGTCGCGATCGCCGGCTTCGAGGACACAGCCGAGGGCATCTGGCATCTTCTGGCCGAGCCGGTCGTGCTCTCGGGGGCGGTGGTCGCCGAGGTCGACCGCCCGTTCCGGCAGCTCATGCGCGAGCTCCATACCGCTCTGCACATCGTCAATGCACTCGTCTACCAGGGCTTCGACGGAGCGCTCGTGACCGGCGTGCAGATGAACGCGGACGGCACGGCGCGGATCGATTTCGACCTGCCCGAAGCCGATAACGAGCGCCTGCGTGGCCTCGAAGGCGCGATCAACGACGTGATCAGGCAGGACCTACCGGTCCGCGAAACTTATGTCGGCGGGGGCGAGGCCTTCGACGAGCCCGGCCTGATCCGGTCGCGCTCGGTCACGCCGCCGCCGACGGCCGATGGCCGCATCAGGGTCGTCGAGATCGCCGGGCTCGATCGCCAGGCCTGCGGCGGCACGCATCTGGCATCGACCGGTGCGTCGCGACCGCTGCGCATCCTGAAGATCGACAATAAGGGCCGGCACAACCGGCGTCTGCGCATCGGCCTCGACGGCGCGTGAGGTCGGCCATGTCCGCCCTGCTCAAAGGGCTCTGGGCCCGCCCGCTCCTGCTGCTCTGGCTGCCGCCGCTGTTCTGGGCGGGCAATCTCGTCCTCGGCCGGGCGCTCGGCCCGAGCTTTCCGCCGGTGTCGCTCGCCGTCGGGCGCTGGCTCGTGGCGCTGGCCTGCCTTGCTCCCTTCATCGGCCGGCAGGCCTGGCGGGAGCGGGCGCTGCTGCGGCAGCACCTTGCCCTGATCGTCGCCTGCGGCGCCTTCGGCATCGCCGGCTACAATGCGCTCGGATACCTGGCGCTGCAGACGACCCCAGCCGCCAGCGTCGCTTTCCTGAACTCGACCCTGCCGCTGATGGTGCCGCTCGCGGCTGTCGCGCTCGGCGTCGAGCGCGTTTCCGGTCGGACGCTCGCCGGCATTGCGCTGTCCTTCGCCGGCGTGATCTGGATCGTCTCGCGCGGCGATCTGCAGCAGCTCTCCGGATTGCGGGCCGATGGCGGCGAGTTCCTGGTGCTGATCGCCGTCGCCAACTACGCAATCTATTCCGTCCTGCTGCGCCGCAAGCCGGTGAGCTTGAGCCCGCTCGTCTTCCTGGCCGCGACCATGGCGGCGGGCCTGCTGGTGCTCGCGCCGTTCTGGGCGTTCGAGTTGGTGCAAGGCGCGCGCATCCCGACAGATGCCGGCTCGGTCGCAGCCGTGCTCTATATCGGCGTGTTCGCCTCGCTCTTCGCCTTCATCCTCTGGGGGCATTGCGTGGCGACGCTCGGGCCGAGCGTCACCGGCGTCTCGTTCCATCTGGTGGCGCTGTTCACGGCGCTGCTCGCGGTCGCGGTGCTGGGAGAACCGGTGCGCGGCTTCCATCTCGTCGGCATGGCGCTGATCCTTGCCGGATTCTTCCTGGCGACCGGGAAGTGGCCAGGCGCCCGGTTGCGGCCGGCGCGGCAATCGGGCGCCTAGGCAGCCATGGATACCACCGAGATCCTGCGCCGGCTCGTGGCGTTCGACACCACCTCGCGGCGCTCCAATCTCGATCTGGTCAATTGGGTCGCGGACTATCTCGACAGCTTGGGCGCGCGGATCCGCCTGACCAGCGACGCTTCGGGCGAGAAGGCCAATATCCTGGCGACGATCGGGCCTGACGAGCCGGGCGGCATCGTCCTCTCCGGCCACACTGATGTCGTCCCGGTCGACGATCAGGACTGGGCGAGCGATCCGTTCGTGCTCGCGAGCCGGGACGGGCGCCTGCACGGCCGGGGCGCTGTCGACATGAAGGGCTTCGTCGCGGCCTGCCTCGCAGCCGTCCCGGGCTGGCGGGCCCGAGAGCTGCGGCGGCCGATCCATCTGGCTCTGTCCTATGACGAGGAGGTCGGCTGCCTCGGCGTCCCGCTGCTGATCGCCGACATGCTCGCGCACTGCCCCATGCCGGCGCTCGCCATCATCGGCGAGCCGACGCAGATGCGCATCGGGCTCAGCCATCGCGGCTTCTATGGCTATCGCAGCGTTTTCCATGGCCGCGCCGCGCATTCGAGCGACCCGCGGCTGGGCGCCAGCGCAATCGAGCCGGCGGCGGCGCTGGTCGCGGCGCTGTCGGGCCTCGGAGCGCGTGGTGAATGCTGCGGGATCACGGTCAATATCGGCAGGATCGCGGGAGGTAGCGCCATCAACATCGTTCCTGAGCGCTGCGAAGTGGTCTGGGAGTTTCGTCCGCCCAATGAGGCTGTCGTGGGCGCCGTGCTCGCTGAAGTCGAGGATTTCGTGGCGAGATTGCCACCCGACCTGAGTGTCGAGACGACGCCGCTGGCACGCGTGTTGCCGCTCGACTGCGCGGCGGACAGCTCCGCTGTCGCAGCAACGCGCGAATTTGGCGGCCTGTGGCCGCCGCTCGCAATGCCGTTCGGAACCGAGGCCGGCTTCTTCCAGCAAGCCGGGATCCCCGCTGTGGTCTGTGGCCCCGGCTCGATCGCGCAGGCGCATCAGCCGAACGAGTGGGTCGCGAGCGCCGAGCTGGAGGCTGCGGATCGTTTCCTGGCACGGATCGGGAGCGGGGCAACGGAGAAAGTCGAGATCTGAAAATCCCTTATCGTCCTCATTGATCCCTATTCTGGAATAAATTATTCCTTATTGGGATCAATGAGGAATATCCCGGTGAACGCGCTTCTTACCGTCGAGCAGGCCGCCGAGCGCCTGAAGCTGCATCCAAAAACCGTGCTCCGCTTCATTCGCGAGGGCCGGCTTCGCGCGACGCGGGTCGGCAAGTCCTATCGCATCGTCGCTTCCGATCTGGAGGCTTTTGCGGGCGTGGATACGTCTGCCGCCGCAAAGCGCGCGGTGCGGGTGACCTCCGTCCTAGAGGTGGTGGATCTCGATCCCGACGGGGCGCAGAAGATCGCGACCTTCCTGAGCGCGGCGATCATGAGCACGGAGGTCAGGCCGAATCCGATCCAGCTGACGACGGCGTTCGACCAAGCGGCCAGGCTTCTGAAGGTCGTGGTCATCGGCTCGCCTGCCGATACCGCCCAATTGCTCCAACTCGCCCAGGTCCAGCTGGAGAACCTGCGATGACGACGGGGGCCTTCCGCTCGGCCGAGGGAGCCGAGGCCGTGCATCGCCTCTATCGCGAGGTCCTCGACGGCTGGCCTGCGCCGGCATCCGAGCTGCGCCTGCCCACGCGCCAGGGCGAAACCTTCGTGCTGGCCTTCGGCCGCGAGGACGGGCCGCCGGTCATCCTCCTCCACGGCGCGCAGGCCAATGCCGCGGCCTGGATTCTCGATGCCGTGCCCTGGGCCGAACGTTTTAGGCTCTATGCCATCGACATGATCGGGGAGGCGGGCTTCAGCGCGCCCTCCCGGCCGCCACTCGCCTCCGACGCTCATGCACTCTGGCTCGATGACGTCATGTCCGGGCTCGGCCTGTCACGGGCTGCCGTGGTCGGCGTCTCGCTCGGCGGCTGGCTGGCGCTGGATTATGCCAACCGCCGGCCGGATTTCGTCGAGCGCCTCGCCTTGATCTGCCCGGCCGGGATCGGCCGGCAGAAGAACTTCCTGCTGCGGGCCTTACCCTTCCTGCTGCTCGGCTCATGGGGAAAGCGCCGAATGCGCGAGCTCGTCCTCGGGCCGCAGGTGAGCGAGCCGCCGGAAGCGCTGAAGCCCGTTATTGCCCTGATGGAGGCGATCGGGCGCTCGATCCGGCTTCGCCTCGGGATGATACCCCGCTTGAGCGACGCCGAGCTGGCAAGGCTGAAGATGCCTATTCTGGCGATCATGGGCGGGCGGGACGTGCTGATCGATTCGGACGATACCCGCAGGCGGCTGCAGGCGTTCGCGCCGCATGCCGAGATCGGCTTCCTGCCTGAGGCGCTGCACTTCATTCCAGGGCAGTCGGAACCGGTGCAGCGCTTCCTCGCCGGGCAGACACACCATGGATAGCGCGGTGCTGGAGGTGGCGGGACGGCGTGTCCTGATTTGCGCGCCTGCCGGAGCCGCGCTGGCCAAGCCGAGCGACGCCAATGACTTCCTGGCCGAGGCCTGGGTGCAGGAGGTCGACATGCTCGCCATTCCGATGGCGCGCCTCGGCGAGGATTTCTTCGATCTGGGCAGCGGCCTCGCTGGCGAGGTCGGCCAGAAGTTCGCGAATTACCGGATGCCGCTCGTCATCATCGGCGACATCGCGCAATGGACCGCGAAGAGCCGCGCTTTTCGCGAGTTTGTTCGCGAGGCCAATGACGGAAGCTGTCTCTGGTTCGTGGCGGATCGGGCCGAGCTGATTGCGAAGCTCTCGACGCGGCGCGACTGACGGGCGGCCGCCAGCGATGGCGCGCGGTGCTACAGCGCCCGCGCCATTTCCCTCAGCTTGAACTTCTGGATCTTGCCGGTCGAGGTCTTGGGGACCTCGACGAAGACGACGGTCCGCGGGCATTTGAACGAGGCGAGCAGGGTCCTGCACCAGGCGATGATCTCGTCCTGCGTGGCTGATTGCCCCGGCTTCAATTCGACGAAGGCGCAGGGCGTCTCGCCCCATTTCTCGTCGGGGCGGGCGACGACGGCGGCGGCCTGCACCGCCGGGTGCTTGTAGAGGGCGTCCTCGACCTCGATCGAGGAGATGTTCTCGCCTCCGGAGATGATGATGTCCTTGGAGCGGTCCTTGAGCTGGATATAGCCGTCGGGATGCATCACGCCGAGATCGCCGGAATGGAACCAGCCGCCTTCGAAGGCGGCTGCCGTCGATTTCGGGTTCTTGAGATAGCCCTTCATCACGACATTGCCGCGGAACATCACCTCGCCGAGCGTTTCCCCGTCATGTGGCACGCGCTGCATCGTCTCGGGATCGAGCACGTCGAGCCCTTCCAAAGCCGGATAGCGCACGCCCTGGCGCGCCTTCAGCGCCGCCTGGTCTCCAGCGGGCAGGGCGTCCCAGGCGCTGTTCCATTCGTTGACCACGGCGGGGCCGTAGACCTCGGTCAGCCCATAGAGGTGGACGACGTTGAAGCCGGCCTGCGCCATGCCGGCGAGCACCGCTTCCGGCGGCGGCGCGGCGGCGGTGAAGAAGTTGACCTTCTGCGGGAAGCTGCGGCGCTCGGCCTCGGGCGCGTTGAGCAGCGTCGACATCACGATCGGCGCGCCGCACATATGAGTGACGCCATGGTCGGCGAGCGCGTCGTACATCGCCTTGGCCCGGACCTGGCGCAGGCAGACATGGGTGCCTGCGAGCAGCGAGATCGTCCAGGGGAAGCACCAGCCATTGCAGTGGAACATCGGCAGGGTCCAGAGATAGACCGGGTGCCGGCCCATGCCGCCGGTGAGCACGTTCGAGGTCGCGAGCAGATTGGCGCCGCGATGATGGTAGACCACGCCCTTGGGATCGCCGGTCGTGCCGGAGGTGTAGTTCAGCGCGATCGCATCCCACTCGTCCGACGGCATGACCCAGTCGAAATCGGGATCGCCCTGGTCAAGGAAATCCTCGTATTCGACGCTGCCGAGGCGCTCGCCCGGGCCGTCATAGACCGGGTCGTCATAGTCGATGACCAGCGGCTTCGCCTTGCAGAGGGAGAGCGCCTCCTTGACCGTCCCAGAGAACTCGCGGTCGGCGATCAGCACCTTGGCCTCGCCATGGTCGAGCGAGAAGGCGATGATCGCGGCGTCGAGGCGGGTGTTGAGCGTGTTCAGCACCGCGCCGCACATCGGCACGCCGTAATGGCATTCGAGCATGGCCGGGGTGTTCGGCAGCATCGCCGCGACGGTGTCGTTCTTGCCGATGCCGTGCTGCTTCAGCGCCGAGGCGAGCCGGCGGGTGCGGGCGTAGAGCTCGGCGTAACTCCGCTGCAGCGGGCCGTGGATGACCGCGACATGGTCCGGGAAGACGCTGGCGGCGCGCTCGAGGAAGGGCAGCGGCGAGAGCGGCTGGAAGTTCGCCGGGTTGCGATCGAGGTCAGTGTCGTAAGGTGAGAGCGGCATGGCGTTCGGCGTTCCCGGCTGTCGTTGCGACAAGCCTAGAAGCGCATCTCGCCATGGGCAATCAGCCGAAGAGCGGACGCAGGCCGTCGAAGACCAGTTTCACGCCGACCGCGGTCAGCAGCCAGTAGATGATGGTGTAGAAGCGTTCGGCGGGGACACGCCTGACCAGCCAGACGCCGGCGATGGTCGAGAGGATCGCCACGGGCGCTAGCGCCGCCGAGGCCGTCAGGTTTTGCGGGCTGAACTGGCCGAGGACGAAATAGGGCAGCACCTTGATCCAGTTCATCAGCGCGAAGAACAGCGCGCCGGTGCCGACGAAGACGGCCGGCGGCAAGCGCTGCGGCATCACATAGATCTGGAAGGGCGGCCCGCCGGCATGGGCGATCATGCTGGTGAAGCCGCAGATCGCGCCCCAGAGCGTGCCGGTCGCATAATTCGCCCTGGTCACCGGTTGCGCCGTCGCCTTGCCGGCGAGGAGGCGGCGGAGCGCGAAGCCGATCGAGATCACCCCGACGGCGAGGCCGACGGCGGCATCCGAGACCTTCGCCGCCAGCAGATAGCCGGCGAGGACGCCGAGCAGCATGCCGGGAATGAGTGTCGCGAGGTTGCGGCGGTCGAAGTCGCGGCGATAGGACCAGACCGAGACGATGTCCTGGATGATCAGGATCGGCAGCATGATCGCCGCCGCCTGCACCGGCGAGACGATCAGCGCCATCAGTGGCAGCGAGAGCAGGCTAAGGCCTGCGAAGCCGCCCTTGGACAGCCCCATCAGGACGACCGCAGGCACCATGACGGCAAAGAAGGTGAGGTCGAAGGTCATGGCCCCGGCAAAGGCGAGATGTGCAGCGCAGCCCATCCGGTTGCGCTGAAAGTCTGAGATCGCGGTGCTTGCACGCAAGCGGCGGACATGGGCACGATCCCGCGCCAAATCCGGCCCCCAGACGGCCAGCCCGGAGTTCACCTCTAGGCTCAATACCAGGCGAAGAGGAACGCTTTTCATGACTGCCAGCCATGCAAGCCGCTATGCGCAGACCTATGCCGCCTGGCAGCGGGACCCTGAGGGCTATTGGGCGCAGATCGCCGAGGGGATCGAGTGGATCAAGCCGCCGCAGCAGATCTTCGATGCGGAGGCTGGCATCTATGGCCGCTGGTTTCCGGATGCGAGCTGCAATACCTGCTTCAACGCACTCGATCGGCATGTCCGCGACGGCCGCGCCGAGCAGACGGCGCTGATCTATGACAGCCCGGTCACCGGCACCAAGCAGCGTTTCACCTATGCGCAGATGCTCGATGAGGTTTCGACGCTGGCGGCGGTGCTGCAGGACCAGGGCGTCGGCAAGGGCGACCGCGTCATCATCTATATGCCGATGATCCCGGAGGCGGCCTTCGCCATGCTGGCCTGCGCCCGGATCGGCGCGGTGCATTCGGTGGTGTTCGGCGGCTTTGCGGCCAAAGAGCTGGCAACCCGCATCGACGACGCGACGCCGAAGCTGATCATGACCGCGACCTGCGGCATCGAGCCGACGCGCGTGGTCGAATACAAGCCGCTGCTCGACGCGGCGATCGATCTCGCGACGCATAAGCCAAATGCCTGCATCGTGCTGCAGCGGCCGCAGGTCGATGCCTCCATGCATGTCAGCCGTGACAAGAACTGGCGCACGCTCGTCGCCGCCGCGCGCGCAAACGGGCGCAAGGCCGACTGCGTCGAGGTCGCCGCGACCGACCCGCTCTATGTGCTCTACACCTCCGGCACGACGGGGCGGCCCAAGGGCGTGGTGCGCGACAATGGCGGCCACATGGTCATGCTGGTCGCGACCATGACCCAGCTCTACGACGTCAGGCCCGGCGAGGTGATGTTCACCGCCTCCGATGTCGGTTGGGTCGTCGGCCACAGCTATATCGTCTACGGACCGCTGATCCAGGGCGCGACCTCGGTCCTCTACGAGGGCAAGCCGGTCGGCACGCCCGATCCCGGCGCGTTCTGGCGGGTGATCGCCGAGCACAAGGCGGTGGCGATGTTCACCGCGCCGACCGCCTTCCGGGCAATCCGCAAGGAGGATCCGCAGGCGACCTATCTCAAGAATTACGATCTCTCGCAGTTTCGCACCCTCTTCCTTGCCGGCGAGCGGGCCGATCCCGATACGCTGAAATGGGCCGAGGATGTGCTCGGGGTGCCCGTGGTCGACCATTGGTGGCAGACCGAGACCGGCGCCTGCATGGTCGGCAACCCGGTGGGACTGGGATTGCTGCCGATCAAGCACGGCTCGCCGAGCGTGCCGTTGCCAGGCTACGACATAAAGTGCCTCGACGAAGGCGGCCGGCCGGTGCCGGCCGGGACGATGGGGGCGATCGTCGCCAAGCTGCCGCTGCCCCCCGGCGCATTGCCGACGCTGTGGCAGGACGACGAGCGCTTCCGCAGCGCCTATCTCGAGACCTATCCCGGCTTCTACCACACCTCGGATGCCGGCTTCATCGACGAGGACGGTTATGTCTTCATCATGGGCCGCACCGACGACATCATCAATGTCGCCGGCCACCGGCTCTCGACCGGCAGCATGGAGGAGGTATTGGCCTCGCATCCGGCTGTGGCCGAATGCGCCGTGGTCGGCATCAAGGACGCGCTCAAGGGCGAGCAGCCCTGCGGCTTCGTCGTAATGAAGGCCGGGGTGACGCAGTCGCCGGCCGAGGTCGAGCAGGAGCTGGTCGGGCTGGTGCGCGACAGGATCGGCCCCGTCGCAGCCTTCAAGCTCGCGATCACCGTGGCGCGGCTGCCGAAGACGCGCTCGGGCAAGATCCTGCGCGCGACGATGAAGAAGATCGCCGACGGCGAGGAGTATGCGATGCCGGCGACGATCGAGGATCCCGCCGTGCTCGGTGAGATCGGCACCGCGCTGAAGGGCAGGGGACTCGGGTAGCTCAGAACCCGATCGCGGCGCCGTTCCAGCGCAGCAGCCGCGCCGGCAATTCCAGCCGCATCAGGTCTTCGCCGACGATCAGCGGCCCGGAATAGCCGCCGGCGCGGACTTCGGCGAACAGTGCCGCGGTGTCGGCCCCCGGCGGGACGAGGTGGGTCAGCGCCAGCGCCTTGACGCCGGCGCGCCGGGCAAGGCCGGCCACCACCGCCGGAGTCATGTGATAGCTCTGGACCGAGGCGACCGTCTGCGCCGAGCGCACGCCGGCGGTGATAGGCATCTGGCTGTCGATGAAGACTTCGCAGACCAGGAGATCGCAGCCCTCAGCAACCCGTTCGAGCGAAGGCGTCAGGCGAGTGTCGCCGGAGAAGACGATGCGGCTGCCATTGGCCGACAGCGACAGCCCGAAGGCCGGTTCGACCGGCTTGTGATCGACCAGGAAGGCTTCGACTGCGAGGTCGCCAAGTCCCGCTACCGGGCCTTGTTGCAACTCCTCGAACACGACCTCTAGGCCGGTCGCATCCGGGCGCTTCTCGAAGGCGATGCGCAAGGCGCGCTCGCGGGCGAAGGCCTCGTACTGGCCGCGCATATTGGCGAGCGCCGGCTCCGGCGCGAGCACGCGCCAGGGCCGATTGCGGCCCTGATGCCAGGACGAGACGATCAGCTGGTAGAAATCGACCAGATGGTCGGAATGCTCATGCGTGACGATCAGCGCATCGATCTGCGCTCCGGCATGGCCGGCGGCGACGAGGCGCTGGCTGACGCCCGAGCCGCAATCGACCAGAACCTTGGCACCACCCGTCTCGACGAGATGGGCCGGGCCGGCGCGGCGCAGGCTGACGGGCGGCGCGCCGCTGCCGAGGAAGGTGAAGGCGAGGTCCGTCGTCATCGTCACTCGCCTCCGATCCTAATCCGGCCGGCCGGACTCAGTAGCCGCCGTCGTCATCCTCGTCGTCAGCCGGGCGCTTAAGCTGCTTCAGCTTGGCGAAGACCGAATCGACGTCGATCTTCTCCTCGTCCTGCCGCTTCGGCCGGCTCATGTCGGCGAAGGGCTGCGAGGACGGCGCCGGCTCGGGTGCGGTCGTCTCCTCGGCCGGGAGCAGGGTCGAGCCGGTGTCCTGCAGGACCATGGCCGGGCGCTCCTTGGCGGCGCGGGCCACCTCGAAGTCGAGGTCGATCTGCGAGGTCAGGCCGAGGCTGACCGGGTCGATCGGCTGCAACTGCTGGGTGTTCCAGTGCGTCCGGTCGCGGATCTGGGCGATCGTCGTCTTGGTCGTGCCGATCAGGCGGATGATCTGCGCGTCCTTGAGCTCGGGGTGGTTGCGCAGCAGCCAGAGGATCGCGTTCGGGCGGTCCTGGCGCTTCGAGACCGGGGTGTAGCGCGGGCCCTTGGTGCGCTTGATCTCCGGCACCTTGACCTTGCGCTCGGCCAGCTTGAGCTGGTGCGACGGGTTCTTGGCGGCGCGCTCGAGCTCCTCGCGGGTAAGCTGGCCGGAGGTGATCGGGTCGAGGCCCTTGATGCCGGCCGCAACCTCCCCATCGGCGATGCCGCGCACCTCGAGCGGGTGCAGTTTGCAGAACTCGGCGATCTGCTCGAAGGTCAGCGAGGTGTTCTCGACCAGCCAGACCGCAGTGGCCTTGGGCATCAGCGGCGTTTGTGACACGGGCCGTCTCCTGGAATGTCGCGGGCAATAGCTCTCAGGCGCCGACCGGCCGCCCCGGCCGGTCATCCAAATCATCGACGATGAGGAGGATGGGCCGCCTTATAGGCAAAGCCGGGAAGGCTGTCCAATCAATCCGATCGCTCAGATCGTCAGCACGATCTTGCCGATATGGGCGTTGCTCTCCATCAGCGCGTGCGCCTGCGCCGCTTGCGCCAGCGGGAAGCGGGCATGGATCACCGGCTTGCAGCGCCCTTCCGTCAGCAGCGGCCAGACCTTCTCCTCGAGCTCGCGGGCGATCGCAGCCTTCTCGGGAATCGTGCGCGGGCGCAGGGTCGAGCCGGTATGGGTCAGCCGCTTCAGCATCAGGCGGCTGAAATTGACCTCGGCCTTCGGGCCGTTAAGGAAGGCGATCTGGGCGATGCGGCCGCTCTCGGCAGCCACATCGTAATTGCGGTTGATATAGTCGCCGCCGACCATGTCGAGGATCAGGTCGACGCCGCGCCCGCCGGTCGCCGCCTTCGCCGCGGCGACGAAATCCTCGGTGCGGTAGTTGATTGCGTGGTCGGCGCCGAGGTCGCGGCAGGCGGCGCATTTGTCGTCCGATCCCGCGGTCGCCAGCACGGTGGCGCCAAAAGCCTTGGCGAGCTGGATCGCGGTGGTCCCGATGCCGGAGGTGCCGCCATGCACCAGGAAGCTCTCGCCCTTCTTCAGGCCGCCGCGCTGGAAGACATTGGTCCAGACGGTGAAGAAGGTCTCGGGGATCGCTCCGGCCTGCTCCAGCGACAGCCCGGCCGGGATCGGCAGGGCGTTGTCTTCATGAACCACGGCATATTCGGCGTAGCCGCCGCCGGCGACGAGCGCGCAGACCTGATCGCCGACCTCGTAGCGCGAGACGCCCTCGCCAAGCGCGACGATGCGGCCGGCGAATTCAAGGCCGGGAATGTCGGAAGCGCCCGGCGGTGGAGCGTAGCCGCCCATGCGCTGCAGCACGTCGGGCCGGTTGACGCCGGCGACCGCGACATGGACCAGGAGCTGGCCGGGGCCGGGCTGCGGCACCGGACGCTGCTGGGGTTTCAGCACATCCGGGCCGCCGGGGGCCTCGAAGCCGATGGCGGTCATGGTCTGGGGCAGGGCAGTCATGGGCGTCTCCTCGCCTGTGGTGCTGGCGTTGTGCTGCGATTAAGCTCGCACGTCCGGAGGATGCAAGGCGAGGCTATGATGGCTGGATTTCTCGACGACGACCGCCCGGCACCGAAGCGGGCCCATGAGATCGGGCAGGATCTGTCTCAGCTCTCGGTTGCCGAACTCAGCGAACGGATCGTGCTGCTGGAAGCGGAAATCGAACGCTTGAAGGAAGCCCGAGAGAAGAAGTCGGCCTCACGCTCGGCGGCCGACGCCTTCTTCAAGAAGGCCTGAGGCGAATTCGCGGCCGTCAACAGGTGTCGCAGGTGCCGCGGCAATTTTGGAACGGCTGAGTCCTTCCCGCCACGCGACAAGATGCGCCGGCAGATGAACGGATATTCATCTTCGCATTGCGGGCCGATGGGCCTATCCTGAGGACGTGGTCAGAAGGCGGCCGAATGCCGCCCGCCCGCGCCGACGCAACGGCTCGGCCGGCGCCGCTTCCGACAATGACAGCAGGTGGAAACGAACGGAGAGACGGCTGGACGCCGTTCCCGATCGCGCGCCTGCATTTCGACAGGAGACAAGACGATGCGCTTCGTCGCACTCGCCATGGCCTTGCTCGCGGTCACGCCGGCCATCGCCGTAGAGGATACCGCCCGGATCGGATTGCGCGAGGATGGCGGCAAGCCGCTCGCCGCCTTCCAGTTTCGCTGGCCGCAGACCGTCGTGATCATGCAGGCGCCGGTCACCGTGCTTGGCGGCCACAGCATCGAGATCCGGCGGGAGATCGCGCCCAGCGTCAGCCTCGGCGGCACCTATCGCTATTCGCTCGGCGAGCGCTTTCTCAGCGAGCGCTTCGGCCTGAAGCTGACAGTGACGCGCTGACGAAATGAACTGCGTCAGGATCGTTCGAATGTGTCGCATTTTCGGGCGGCGTTAACGCCCGCTTAACGATTCCAAAGTATGAATCGCATCATCCAGTTTGTCTGGATGTCGAGTGGCTCCTGCCCACTCTGTTTGACGCCTCCCTGTTGACCTTCGAGCCGCCTTCGGGGCGGCTCTTTTTTTGGTCTACAGCCCGATCCGGCCGGGCAGGGCGGGCGTCGTCGGGCCGGACCATCGCACCGTTAACCTTAACGACACGTTACCACGGCGCCGACAAGCTCATGGCGTTATCCTTGCGATGTCCCGGCCAGTTCGGCGTCGCGTCTCTCGATCGCACGCCGCTGTACCGATTGGAGACATGGGATGACCGATCTGACGATGCTAAGGCCCGAGGCCGAGGACGGCGCGATCTCGTTCGCGCGCGGCTTCGTCAAGTCGGACGCGTTCATGCAGCTGTTCCGCGAGGGGATGGGGCTGGTCGAGGCGACCGCCGCCTATCTCGACGGGGACGGCCGGGCCGAATCGGCGGCGCTGCCGCGAGAGGTCTCGCTGACCTATGCGACGGAGAGCATGCGCCTGACGACGCGGCTGATGCAGATCGCCTCCTGGCTGCTGGTGCAGCGCGCCGTCGCCGAGGGCGAGATGAGCGCCGATCAAGCGCGCAACGAGCATAACAAGGTGCGCATCGCCGAGCCGATGCTGCAGCCGACGAACGCCGAGGCGGCGCGCCTGCCGCAGCGCCTGCGCGATCTGATTGCCCATTCGATCCGCCTGCAGGAGCGCATCCGCAATCTCGACGCCCAGATGTCGGGCGCTATCCGGCCCGCCACGGCGAATCCTGTGCGCGGACAGCTCGAGAGCCTGCAGGCGCGTCTCGGCCTGCTGCGCTGACTTCCTGTGGCGTCATGCTCGGGCTCGACCCGAGCATCTCAGGCCAGAAGAGGCTCCGATAGAGGCTTCTCGTCACGAGATTCTCGGGCCTGCGCTTCGCTCCGCACGAGAATGACGGCAAGCCCAACCGCGGCCTATCGTCGCCACCAATGCAAAAAGCCCGGCCGCGAGGCCGGGCTTTTCTGTCGTGCTCGCAGGCCCGGAAGGGCCGCGAAAACGCGAATTACTTCTTGCCGAGGGCGCCCAGCGCGCCGAAACGCGAGTTGAAGCGCGAGACGCGGCCGCCGCGGTCCATCAGCTGCTGGCTGCCGCCGGTCCAGGCCGGGTGCGTCTTCGGGTCGATGTCGAGGTTGAGGGTGTCACCCTCCTTGCCCAGCGTCGAACGCGTGAAGTATTCGGTGCCATCGGTCATGACGACCTTGATGGTGTGGTAGTCGGGATGAATGCCGGTCTTCATGGCGAAATCCTCAATTCGAAAAGCGGGCGGCCGGAACTCGGCGCGCATCGCCGGCTCTTCGAACAATTCGTATGAGCCTGTCGTGAAGTGGGCTGCCCATAGCGCAGCCGCGGCGGCGGTGCAAGCTTTTCGGGACGAGTGAGCGTGGCGAACGAGAACAACGACGACAAAAAGGCCCGGCCGGATTTCAAGGCGCTGCGCTCGTTCTGGCCCTATGCGCTGGCGCAGAAGCGGCGGATCGCCCTCGCGCTGGTCGCCCTGATCGTCGCTTCCGTGGCGACGCTGGCGCTGCCCATGGCGGTCCGCCGTGTCATCGATGTCGGCTTTTCCGGTGGCGAACAGCAACTGGCGAACTCCTATTTCGCCATACTGATCGGCGTCGTCGCCGTGCTGGCCCTGGCGAGCTCGTTTCGCTTCTACCTGGTGATGACGGTCGGCGAGCGCGTCGTCTCACAGTTGCGCGCCGACGTCTTCGCCCACCTGACCCGGCTGGAGCCGGCCTTCTTCGACGCCAGCCGCGCCGGCGACCTGGTCTCGCGCCTGACCGCCGACACCACGCAGATCAAGTCGACCTTCGCCTCGACCGCCTCGATCGCGCTGCGCAACGGCATCATGTTCCTCGGCGCGCTCGTGCTGATGGTCATCACCAGCCCGCAGCTCTCGGCGATCGTGATCGGCGCGATCCCGCTCGTCGTGCTGCCGCTGGTCTTCTCCGGACGCAGCGTGCGCAAGCGCGCCCGCGCCGCGCAGGACCGCCTCGCCGACGCTTCCGCCTTCGCTTCCGAAGCGATCGGCGCGATCCGGACCATGCAGTCCTTCGGCGCCGAGCGCGCGACCACGCAGCGTTTCCAGGGGGCCTCTGACGGCGCCTATGAGGCCTCGCGCGATGCGACGCGCTCGCGCGCCTGGCTGTCGGGCATCGCGATCTTCCTGGTCTCAGCCAGCGTCGTCCTGGTGCTCTGGGTCGGCGCGACCGAGGTCTTCGCCGGCCGGATGAGCGGCGGACGCCTGTCGCAATTCGTGCTCTACGCCGTGCTGGCGGCAAGCTCGCTCGGCCAGCTCTCCGAGGTCTATGGTGACATCTCGGCGGCGGCCGGCGCCGCCGGACGGCTCGGTGAGATCCTCGCGACCAAGCCGGCGATCGCCGCGCCGCCGCACCCGAAGGCGCTGCCGACACCGCCGGTCGGCGCGCTCGCCTTCGAGGGCGTCTCCTTCCGCTATCCTGGCCGCAGCGACCTCGCGCTCGCCGATCTCGATCTGGCGATCAAGCCGGGCGAGCGGGTCGCGCTGGTCGGTCCGTCCGGCGCCGGCAAGAGCACGGTTCTGCAATTGGCGCTGCGCTTCTACGATCCCTTCGCCGGCCGCGTCGTCGTCGACGGCGTCGCCGGGCCGGAGGCCGACCCGACAGACTGGCGCAGCCGCTTTGCGCTGGTGCCGCAGGAGCCGACCGTATTCGGCGTCTCTGTCGCCGACAACATCGCCTATGGCCGCCCCGGAGCGAGTCGAGCTGAGATCGAGGACGCCGCGCAGCTCGCCGCCGCCGACGGCTTCATCCGGGCTCTGCCTGATGGCTACGACACCATCATCGGCGAGCGCGGCGTCACGCTCTCCGGCGGCCAGCGCCAGCGCCTCGCCATTGCGCGGGCTGTCCTGAAGGACGCGCCGATCCTGCTGCTTGACGAGGCGACCTCGGCGCTCGATTCGGAAAGCGAGCGCGCCGTGCAGGACGCGCTCGATCGGTTGATGCAGGGGCGCACCACGCTGGTCGTCGCGCACCGCCTTGCCACTATTCTCTCGGCCGACCGCATCCTGGTGATGGAGGACGGACGGGTCATCGAGGAAGGCACGCACGCCGCCCTCGTCGCCAAGGGCGGGCTCTATGCGCGCCTCGCCGCGCTCCAGTTTGGGCTGGAGGCGGCGTAAGATTCTACTCCCGTCGGGGATTCCTCTGCGAAACGCTGGTCGCCTGAGTTTCTCTCTTCCCCCTTGCGGGGAGGGTATGGGGATGGGGGGCGAATGACTGGGTGACTGGTCGCTTGTCGGTGCGGGCTCGGCTGGTTGCCCAAGGCTGCGCTTCGACTTTGCGCCCCCCACCCCTGCCCCTCCCCATAAGGGGGAGGGGTTCCCGCGCCTGCTATTGCGCGATCGCTTGCTCCAGCAGCGCCGCCGTATCCAGCAGTCCACGCTTGCGCGCGACCTGCGCCGGCGTCAGCCCTTCGGCGTTCCGCACAGCCGGATCAGCCCCCGCCGCCAGCAGGACCTCGACGAGATCGCAGGCGCTGGCGTCGTCGTCGGGAAGGCAGAACAGCGGCGCCTCGCCGGAGCGGGCCGGCGCCTTGGCCAGCGCCGGCTCCTCCGCGAAGAGCGCTTCCAGCCGCTCGATCTCGGCCGCCTCGCACAGCGCTTGGATGTCGCGGCTGCGCGAGGCCAGATAGATTTGCGCGGCGTTGGCGCCCTGATGCCGCGCCCATCCGAGCGGGGTCGAGCCATAGCGCCGCTCGATCGGGTCGATCTCTGCGCCCGCTTCGACCAGGAGCGCGACGCTTTCGATCGCATCGCTGCCTGCCGCCCCGTGCAAGGCGCGAACGCCGTCGCGGGTCTGCGCATCCGGCGAGACACCGAACCTGAGCGCGAGTGCCGCAATCTCCGCCTTGCCCTGCCGGATCGCGACAAAGAGCGGCGCCGGATCGCGCAGGAACTCCGGATTGCCGGCGAGCAAACGGCGCGCCTCGACCTCGTCGCCTCGCGCGACTGCTGCAGTGAAAGCTTCCTGCCCGCTGAGCTCGACCGGGCTCGCGCCATTGTCGAGGAGCAGGCGGACCAAATCGCTGCGGCCGTCGAGCATGGCCTGCCTGACCAGGCTCTGCTGCGAATAGGCGTTGAGCGCCTGCGCGTTGGCACCATGAGCGAGCAGCCAGGCCGCCCGCTTCGGCTGGCGCGGCACGGCATTGCCGAGCAGATAATCGAGCGGCGGCGCCGGCAGCTCCCGCACAGGCTCGCGCCAACGCGTGCTCTGCCCGCGCTTCTTCGTCTCGCTCCAGAGCAGATCGAGCCAGACGACGTCGTCGGCGCCGAGCGAGGAGTTGTAGAGCGCCTGGCCATTCAAGGGGTCGGCGCCGCGGGCGATCAGGAGCCGCGCCAGCGCCTCCGCGTGCGGATGCGGCGGCTGGTTGCTTTCGCCGCCGCCGATGACGCCGGTCAACGGCGTGAAGTGATTGCTGCCGTCGCTGAAGAGCGCATTCGGATCGGCGCCATGGTCGAGCAGGAGCCGCGCGATCGTCACAGCGTTGCGCGACAGGGCCTCGTTCGGCAGGCGGGTGAACGCGAGGCGGACGAGCGGCGTCCAGCCGTCGAACGCGCTCGGCTTGTTTGCAAGCGCAGCATCCTTGTCGATGAACTCGCGAACGGCGTCGAGATCATGTGCGGCAACGGCAGTGTGAAGGCTATGGCGGACAATCTTCGGATAGTGGTCGAGCAGGCGCTGCGCCAATGCGCCGCGCGCCGGCCGGTCGCCCTCATAGTCGCCCCAGGACTGCGTGCCCGGTCTGACGCCATAGCGCAGCGCCGATTTTTCCAGGAACAGCGCGACGAGCGCGGCATGGCCGCGCGCTGCCGCTTCGCGCGCGATGAGTTCCTGTTTCAGCGCGGCCCAGTTCAGGAGACCGTAATCCCGGGCGAGGGCATGCTGGACCTCGCGCAGCTTCGGCGCGCCGGCATGGCCGGGCATCAGCGTGCGGAAGCGGGCAAGGGCCTCGGGGTCGCCGGCCTCGATCTCCTTCAGCCAACGCTTAGCCTGGCGACGGATCGTTTCGAGATTGGAGCGAGGCGTGAGGTCGCGGGTGGGATCAGACATGGGTCTTCCTTCCGAGAAAAGCCTGATGTCCGCTCGACAGGCCGGAAGAAAGCGATGATGCGATGCCGTCGCTCAGATATGGGTGGGAGCAGGCTCCCTTGCCGCGGACTGGTGGCGCCCCATGCGCTCTAATGGCGATGGAAAGCGCATGGCGGCGGCGAAGTCAATCGCTGCCCCAGGCCCTGAGCCGATCGCGTTCAGGTCAAAACGGAAGGCGGATCGTCGCGCCGCCTTTGCAATTCCTCAATCATCCCCGACTGACGCTTCGCAGGCGAAGCGAATCGATGAAGGCGGCGACGATGGGCGACAGGGTTCGGGTGGCGATTCTCCTCGGGGGCAGATCTTCCGAGCACGAGGTTTCGCTGATGTCCGCCGCCAATGTGGTCAAGGCGATCGACAAGGCCGCCTATGACGTCGTGCCGATCCTGATTACCAAGACTGGTGAGTGGCGGGAACTCGAACTGCAGAACGGCGTGCTGCCCGATCCGGTCCCGCAGGACGGCGCCGAGCTCTGCCTGCTGCCCGGCGGCAGCGGTCGCCTCCTGCGCCTGCAGGATGGCGCTGCGCCGCAGGCGCTGCCGAAGATCGACGTGCTGTTCCCGGTTCTGCATGGGCTCGACGGCGAGGACGGTTCGGTCCAGGGGCTGGCTCAGGTCGCCGGCATCCCGCTCGCCGGCTGCGGCATCGCCGGCTCGGCCAATGCGCTCGACAAGGACCTGGCCAAGCGGCTGCTGCGGGAAGCGGGCCTTAACGTCGCGCGTTCACTCACCGTCCGCCGAGGCGAGGCGCTGAGCTTCGAAGAGGCCAGCGCCGCGCTCGGCCTGCCGCTGTTCGTCAAGCCGGCGCGCCAAGGCTCATCGGTCGGTGTCAGCAAGGCGACGGATGCCGAGAGCTTCGCAGCGGCGCTGACGGAGGCGTTCCGGCACGACAGTGTCGTCCTGGTCGAGGAGTTCATCGCCGGCCGCGAGATCGAGCTCAGCGTGCTGGAGCAGGCCGATGGCGAGACCATCGTCTCGCTGCCGGGCGAGATCGTCGCGGCCGCCAGCCACGGCTTCTACACCTACAAGGCCAAATATCTCGACGAGGACGGCGCCCGCGTCGAGGTTCCGGCTGCCCTGCCCGAGGAGGTGATCGCGAACCTGCAGGTGCTGGCGAAGCGCGCCTTCCATGCACTCGGCTGCGACGGCATGGCCCGCGTCGACTTCTTCCTGCGCCCGGACGGCAGCGCATTGGTGAACGAGATCAACACCATTCCGGGCTTCACCGACATCAGCATGTTCCCGAAGGCGCTCGCCGCCAGCGGCATCGCCTATCCCGACCTGATCGATCGCGTGATCCGGCATGGGATGGCGCGCGGGGCCTGAAACGCTTTCAAACTCCATCCCTGATCCTGAGGAGCGCCCGCAGGGCGCGTCTCGAAGGATGAGGGTTGGAGAAGGATCGCCGCATAATTTCTCAGGCCATCACATGAACGCCACTGGCGCTTTGCCGGCATGCGTCCTACCTTGTCGCGGCGGGGCTGCCTGGTGCGTGCGAGTCATGTATTCCCGGGCCCATACGACTCCCTAGGGAGCTGTCCCTGACCGGGTCCCTGGACCCGGACACACGGCGCCCACCTACTTTGTAGGTGTCCCGGGATCGAAATCTCTACGGCCGAGGTGGCTCCGCACCCCATGACCGATAGCGTCTCTCTCGCCCCCTCCCCGCGCAAGGCCGCGCTGCGCGCCGAGGCGCTGGCCCGACGCGACAGCCTCGAACTCGACGACCGCCTGATCTGGGACGAGGCCATCGTCGCACGCGTGCTGGCTCTGCCGGTCTTCGAGAACGGGCCGGTGTCCGCCTATTGGCCGATGCGCTCGGAGGCCGATCCGCGCCCGATCCTGGAAACCCTGCACGAGCGCGGCCTTTCGCTCTGCCTGCCGGCGATCGTCGAGAAGCGCCTGCATTTCCGGCGCTGGGCGCCCTGGGAGCCGATCGTGCCCGGGGGCTTCGGCACGCTGGTGCCGGCGCCCGAGCAGCCCGAGGTCAGGCCGGCGATCCTGATCGTCCCGCTCGCCGCTTTCGACCGGCGTGGCTACCGCATCGGCTATGGCAAGGGCTATTACGACCGCGCCATCACCGAGCTGGAGCCGGCCGCGACAATCGGCATCGCCTATGCGGCACAGGAGATCGCCGAAGTGCCGGCCGAAGCGCATGACCGCCGCCTCGACTGGGTGGTGACGCAGGACGAGACGGTCCGCTGCGGTTGATTTCGCCGCGGCGATCACGTCATTAGCGGCTGCGCCTTTCGTTCAAGACGCCACCGTCCTGCCGTGTTTTCTCAAAGCCGCATAATCGTACCGCGCGGCCTGGGAAGCGCCGGGATGGCCGACTTGCGCGGACATGCGACATAACGGCCGTGATGGGGCGGCCCACTGGTTGGATCGTGAGATGCGTCTACTTTTTCTTGGCGACATCGTCGGGCGCGCCGGCCGCCTCGCCGTCCAGGATCGTCTCCCCGGCCTGCGCGAGCGCTGGAAGCTCGACTGCGTCGTCATCAACGGCGAGAACGCCGCCGGCGGCTTCGGCATCACCGAGGCGATCTGCGACGAGACGCTCGCCGCCGGCGCCGATGTCGTCACGCTCGGCAACCATTCCTGGGACCAGCGCGAGGCGATGGTCTTCATCGAGCGCCAGCCGCGCCTGATCCGCCCGGCGAACTATCCACCCGGCACTCCCGGCCGCGGCGCGACCGTGATCGAGGCGAAGAACGGCGCCCGCGTCCTCGTCGTCAACGTCATGGGCCGGCTGTTCATGGACGCGCTCGACGATCCCTTCGCAGCGCTGGAGCGCGAGCTCGCCGCCTGCCCGCTGGGAGATGCCGCCGACGCCGTCATCGTCGACGTCCACGCCGAGGCGACGAGCGAGAAGCTCGCAATGGCCTATTACCTCGACGGCCGCGCCAGCCTCGTCGTCGGCACTCACACCCATGTCCCGACCTCGGATACGCGCGTGTTGCCGGCCGGCACCGCCTACCAGACCGATGCCGGCATGTGCGGCGACTACGAATCGATCCTCGGCATGCAGAAGGAGGAGGCGATCCGCCGCTTCCTGCAGAAGACGCCCGGCTCGCGGCTGGAGCCGGCGCTCGGCGAAGGCACGCTGTCGGGCGTCGCGGTCGAGACCGACGACCGGACCGGCCTCGCCAAGGGTGCCTGGCCAGTGCGTCTCGGTCCGACGCTGGCCGAGACCTGGCCGGCTGCCTGGGACGCATAGGCCAGCCGATGTCGCAGCTCTTCTCCGCCTTCGTCGCCGTCTTCGTCGGCTATGCGGCCTCGGTCGCGGTCGTGCTGGCGGCGGCGCAGGCGCTCGGCGCGACGCCGGGACAGACCGTGTCCTGGCTCGCCGGGCTCGCCATCGCCAAAGGGCTCGCCAGTCTCTTTCTGTCCTGGCGGCACCGCATGCCGATCATCTGCGCCTGGTCGACGCCGGGCGCGGCGCTGATCGCGGCTGCGAGCGGCCTCGATATGGCCTCGGCTGTCGGCGCCTTCCTGGCGGCGGCCGCGCTGATCATGGCAACCGCCGCCTTCCGCCCGCTCGGCGCGCTGGTCGAGCGCATCCCGATGAGCATCGCCGCCGCCATGCTCGCCGGCGTGATCTTCCGCTTCGTCGTCGCCGTCTTCGACGAAATGCGCCTGCAGCCGGCCCTTGTCCTGACGCTGCTCGTCGTCTTCCTGCTGGCGCGGTTGTGGAATCCCTTTCTCGGCGTCATCGCCGCGCTGGCCGCAGGGCTCGCGCTCGCCTTCGCCACCGGGACGGCAACTCTGCCGGCCGGGCCGGTTGCGCTGACGCATATCGAGCTGATCGTCCCGCGCGCTGATCTCACCGCGATCGTCGGCATCGGCCTCCCGCTTTATCTCGTCACCATGGCGGCACAGAACCTGCCGGGCTTCGCGGTGCTGCGCGCCTCGGGCTATCAGCCGCCGACCGCATCCTGTCTGTTCGTCACCGGGCTGATGTCCTTCCTCACCGCCCCGACCGGCGCCCATATGGTCAACATGGCGGCGATCAGCGCCTCGATTTGCACCGGCGCCGACACCCATCCCGATCCGAAGGAGCGTTGGAAGGCCGGGATCTGGTATGGCTTGCTGTGGCTCGCCATCGCCGCCACGGCCGGTCTGCTGCTGGCGCTGATCCTCGCCATGCCGAAGGCGCTGATCGTCGCCGTCGCCGGGCTCGGCCTGGTCGGTTCGTTGACAGGTGCGCTCGGCCAGGCGATGGGCAGCGACAAGGACCGCTTCGCCGCGGTCGTCACCTTCGCCGTTGCCGCCTCGAGCCTGTCGCTGTTCGGCGTCGGCTCGGCCTTCTGGAGCCTCGTCGCCGGGCTCATGGTCTTGACATTGGACCACGCTGCGGGCCGTTTGCGCGGACGATCATGAATACATCTGTCCCCCGCACCCGCCTGATGCTCGTCACGCCACCGGTCTCCGATGCCGGCGCGCTGTCCTTTCGCCTGATGCAGGCCTTCGCCGGCGGCGACGTCGCCGCCGTGCTGCTGCGGCTCGCGCCCGGCGACGAGCGCAGCTTGACCGAGCGCGTCAAGGCGCTGGCCCCGCCGGTGCAGGCCCAGAACGTCGCTTTGGTGGTCGAGGCCTCGGCCCAGATCGCCAGCCGCGGCGGCGCCGACGGCGTCCACCTGACGGCCGGCATCGAGGCGATCGCCGAGGCGCGCTCCAGCCTGAAACAGGAGCGCATCATCGGGGCAGGGGGCCTGCGCTCGCGCCATGACGCCATGGATGTCGGCGAGGCCGGTGTCGACTACGTCATGTTCGGCGAGCCGCGACCTGACGGTTCCTTGCCGCCGCTGGCGGCGGTGATCGAGCGAGCCGCCTGGTGGGCCGAGATCTTCGAGACGCCCTGCATCGCCTACTGCCCTGATGCCAAGTCGGTTCCGGCGCTGATCGAAACCGGCGCCGAATTCGTCGCGCTCGGCGAATGGGTCTTCGCCGAAGGCGCCGACATCCGAACGGCAGTCGCTGCAGCTGATGCCGCGATCACGGCCCAGCACGCCCGCAGGACGGCGCGATGAGGCTTGCGCCCGCCGCGCTCGCCCTGATGATCGCTCTGCCAGCCGCCGCGGCGGAGCGCGAGCCCGATCTCGCCTATGGCGCCTATCAGGCCGGGCACTATCGCCGCGCCCAGGCGGAAGCGTTGAAGCGCCTCGAAGCAGACCCCGGCGACGCCGCCGCGATGACGCTGCTCGGCGAGATCTACCGACAGGGGCTCGGCATCCGCATCGACCCCAAGGCCGCCGCCGACTGGTATCGCCTCGCGGCCGACAGGGGCGACGCCAACGCGATCTTCGCTCTCGGCATGGCGATGCTGGAAGGCCGCGGCCTGTCGCGCGATGCGAAGGCGGGCGGCGCCCTGCTGGAGAAGGCGGCGGCGGCTGGCCATCCCGCCGCCAACTACAACCTCGCCATCACCTTGCTCGCGACCGGGCGGCCGCAGGACGACCAGCGAGCGATCGGCTGCCTCAGGGTCGCCGCGTCCGCCGGTCTCGGCGATGCCCAGCATGCGCTCGCCGTGCTCTACAAGATGGGCCGCGGCCTGCCGCAGGATGACGGCATGGCCGCCGAATGGATGGGCAAGGCGGCTGCCAACGGGCTGATCGCCGGCGAGGTCGAATACGCGATCATGCTGTTCAACGGCGACGGCGTCGCCAAGGACGAGCGGGCCGCTGCCAGGCTCTTCATCCGCGCCGCCAACAAGGGCAACGCCATCGCCCAGAACCGGCTGGCCAAGCTCTACCAGTTCGGGCGCGCCGTTCCGCCCGACCTGTCGGAGGCGGCCGCCTGGCACCTCGCCGCACGTGCGCAGGGCCTCGCCGATGCCACGCTCGACCAGGTCCTGGAGCGGCTTTCGCCGGAGCAGCGCACCCGCGCCGCCCGCCTCGCCGCCGACCGGATCGAGGCCACGGCCTTGACGACGCCGAGCCAACCGAGCAAGTGACGGCCGAACCGGTGGCCGCACGGACCACCGCCGCTCTTTGATAGTCCGCTCCGTTCTGCCGCGCGCCACCGCGCACCGAGGTTTTGACCATGATCCGCTCCCCCCTGATGACCGTGATGACCGATGCCGTGATGAAGGCTTCGCGTTCGCTGAAGCGCGATTTCGGCGAGGTCGAGAACCTGCAGGTCCTCGCCAAGGGCCCGGGCGACTTCGTCTCCAAGGCCGACCACAAGGCAGAGGAGATCCTGCGCGCTTCCCTGGAGAAGGCGCGCCCCGGATACGGCTTCGTCATGGAAGAGAGCGGCGTCGTCGCCGGGACCGACGAGAGCAATCGCTGGCACATCGATCCGCTCGACGGCACCCACAACTTCCTGCGCGGCATCCCGCACTGGAACATCTCCGTGGCGCTGGAGCGCGACAACCAGTTCATCGCCGGCGTGATCTACGACGCCGCCAAAGATGAGCTCTTCATCGCCGAGAAGGGCAAGGGCGCCTATGTCAACAACCGCCGCCTGCGCGTCTCCGGCCGACGCGAAACGCCGGACATGCTGATCGGCATGGGCGTGCCCCATATCGGCAAGGGTGGCCATCCGCTCTTCTTGAAGGAGCTCGGCGCGGTGATGAGCCGCTTCGCCAATGTCCGCCGCATGGGCTCGGCCGCGCTCGACATCGCCTATGTCGCCGCCGGCCGCATGGACGCCTATTGGGAACGCGGCCTCAACACCTGGGATTTCGCCGCCGGCGCGGTGATGGTGCGCGAGGCGGGCGGCACCTTCGGCACGCTCGACGGCAAGCAGCCGACCTCGGCCAAGGACGTGATCTGCGGCAACGAAGCCGGCGAGCCGGCGTTGCGCGCAGTCCTCAAGACCGTGGTTTGATCGTGCGGGCGCCGTTTCCTGCTTGATCCCGGCGTGGCGGGAGGCGACAGTCGCCGCCGCGACGAAACCGGATCGGATGAGCAGGCATGGCCAATGACGAGGCGGCCCCGGAGGTCCCGCCGCTGGAGCCCCCAGCGACGAGCCCCATTCGGCCGCAGACGTTCCGCTTCTCCCGACCGCTGCGCTATGTCCTCCGCGCGCTGGTCTTCCTCGCGCTGATCGGCTTCCTGATCTTCATCCTGCAGGACGGTCTGCGCACTGCCTTCATGACCAATCCTGGCCTCAACGGCCTGATCGTCGGCGCGCTCGCAGTCGGCGTGCTCCTTTCGCTGCGCGAGCTCTGGCGCGTCGACAGCGAGGCGCGCGCCGCGACCCGCCTCGCCGCCGACCCCGCCGGCGCGACGCTGCGGCGGGCACAGGTGATCAGCCCGCTCGCCCCAGTGTTGCCGGCGCTGGAGCAGCGCAACCTCGCTCCGAGCCAGGCGACGAGTCTGCTCGAATCGGTCGCGGTTCGGCTCGACGACGGCCGCGAGGTGCTGCGCTATCTCGCCGGACTGCTCGTCTTCCTTGGCCTGCTCGGCACCTTCTGGGGCCTGCTCGAGACCGTCTCCTCGGTCGGCAACGTCATCAAGAGCCTGCGCACCGGGGCGGAAGCCGGCGTGCTCTTCGACGAGCTCAAGGCGGGCCTCGCCGCCCCGCTCGCCGGCATGGGCCTGTCCTTCTCGTCCTCGCTGTTCGGCATCGCCGGCTCGCTGATCCTCGGCTTCCTCGACCTGCAGGTCGGCCAGAGTCAGCGCCGCTTCCGCAACGAGGTCGAGGGCTATCTTGGCACCGCCACCGCGCATTCCGCTACGATTCCGCTGGCTATGTCTGCCACCGCCCCGGCACTGGCTGGCGATGTCGTGGTCGAGCGCCTCGACAAGCTCCAGGCCGCCATGCAGGACGGCTCGAACAACCGCGCGGCGACGCAGGCGCTGGCCAATCTCGCCGAGGGCATCCAGGGCCTCGTGCAGCACATGCGCTCCGAGCAGCAACTGATCCGCGACTGGGTCGAGGCGCAGGCGGCGCGCGAGAAGGATCTGAAGCGCCTGATCGAGCGCCTCGCAGCGGAACGCGTGGGCGAGCCATGACGTTGCCACGGTGCTGCTGCATCGAGAGCGCTGATCGCAAGGAAGACTGAGCATGGCCCTGTCGCGCGCCCATCGCCGGGAAGAGGTCAATTTCTGGCCGGGCTTCGTCGACGCGCTCTCGACGATGCTGATCGGCATCGTCTTCCTGCTCTCGGTCTTCGTGCTCGGCCAGTTCTTCCTGTCGCAGGAGATCTCCGGCCGAGACACGGTGCTCGACCGGCTGAACCGCCAGATATCTGAACTCAGCGACCTGCTGGCGCTGGAGCGGGCGAGCGGCAAGGAGGCGAAGGATTCGCTCGCTTTGCTGCAGTCCTCGCTCGCCAGCGAGCAGGCCGAGCGCGCTCGCGTCCAAGGGCTGCTCGACGGCGCCGCCAGTAGCAATGCCCAGGGCCAACTGGCCGACACGCAGAAAGCGCTGGACGCCGAGAAGCAGCTCTCGGCCAAGGCCCAGGCCACCGTCGAATTGGTCAACCAGCAAATTGTCGCCATGCGCCGCCAGCTCGCGGCGCTGGAGGAGGCGATCGCCGCCTCCGAGGCCAAGGACAAGGAATCGCAGGCGCGCATCTCTGAGCTCGGCTCGCGCCTCAACGTCGCGTTGGCCCAGCGCGTGCAGGAATTGGCGCGGTATCGTTCCGATTTCTTCGGCCGCCTGCGCCAGGTGCTCGGCACGCGGCCGGACATCCGCGTCGTCGGCGACCGCTTCGTCTTCCAGTCGGAAGTCTTCTTCGATGCCGGCCAGGCGGTGCTGAAGCCGGAAGGCCGCGGCGAGCTCGACAAGCTCGGCGCGATCATCGCCGATCTCGGCCGCGAGATGCCGCCGGACCTGCCCTGGATCCTGCGCGTCGACGGCCACACAGACAACCGGCCGATCCGCTCGCCGCAATTCCCGTCGAACTGGAGCCTGTCGACGGCGCGCGCCGTCGCCGTGGTCGAGTACCTCGTCAGCAAGGGAATTCCGGCGGACCGGATCGCCGCGACCGGTTTCGGCGAGTTCCAGCCCCTCGACGTCGCCAACAACGACGATGCCTGGCGCCGCAACCGCAGGATCGAATTCAAGATCACCGAGCGGTGAGGCGAACGGCGGCAGGATCTCGCCCCTGGGTTACCTCAGCCCTCATCCTGAGGAGCGATCGGAGATCGCGTCTCGAAGGATGCTCCAGATATCGCTGGAGCCTCCTGGAGCATCCTTCGAGACGCGCTCTTTCAGAGTGCTCCTCAGGATGAGGGCTCAGGGGGCTTTCGAGCAGGGCTCAATGCCGCTGGGCGATCTGGATCAGGTTGCCGCAAGTGTCGTCGAACACCGCTGTCGTGACCGGGCCGAGATGGACCGGCGGCTGGGTGAAGGCGACGCCGAGCGCAGAAAGCCTCTTGTGCTCGGCATGGACATCCTCGACCCCGAAGGAGGTCGCCGGGATGCCGTCGGCGACGAGCGCGGTCTTCCACGGCTTCGCCGCCGGATGCTCGTCCGGCTCGAGCAAAAGCTCGACGCCGTCGGAATCGCCTGACGAGGTCAGGGTCAGCCAGCGATGATGTCCCATCGGGATGTCGTGCTTGAGCTCGAAGCCGAGCATGTCGCGGTAGAAGCGCAGCGCCTTCTCCTGGTCATCGACCAGCACGCTCGTCACGACGATCTTGATCGGCATCGGTCTTCTCCTTCTCCGGCGGCTCGGCCAGCGGCCGCATCCACACATCCCACATCTGCCGCAGAGGCGATCGCTCGAGGAAATGGTGCTTGCTGCGCCAGCGCCATTCCGTGCGGAGCAAGCCGGCCTCCTCCAGCACCTGCAGATGCTTCGAGAGGGCTTGCCGCGACAGGCTTGCCCCGTGCCAGCTGATCAGGCGAACATGCAGCTCGAACAGCGTCTGACCGTCCCGTTCCGCCAGCTCATCCAGCATGCGACGTCGCGTCGGGTCGGCCAGCGCCCGGAAGAGACGGTCGAGATCCATGGGACTTTGCTAGCACGTCGGCTCTTGTCATGCAATAATATGGTTGCATGATGAGGGCGTCGGCGTCACTTGCAGCTGATCTTGCCTCCTGTCACATCCGCGGAGCGTTAGCGCTATCCTGACGCTGCACTGGAGATTTTGCAGCATGGCGAAGCTCGTCTTCGGAATGAACCTGTCGTTGGACGGCTATGTCGACCTCCAGGCATCAGAGCCCGATGCCGCTCTCTTCCGCCACTGGACTGAGCACGTGCGCGATTTGGCCGGCAGCGTGTATGGCCGCCGCATGTACGAGACCATGCGCTATTGGGACGAAGACCGCCCCGAATGGACCAAGGAGCAGCGCGAATTCGCGGCGGCCTGGCGGCGCCTGCCAAAATGGGTGGCGTCACGCTCGCTGAAGTCGGTCGGATCGGATGTCGCGCTCGTTGCCGAAGACGTCGAAACCGTAGTCCATGGGCTGAAAGCCCGGCTCTCTGGGGAGATCAGCGTTTCCGGGCCGGAACTGGCGCAGAGCCTCACCGACGCGGGTCTCATCGACGAGTATCGGCTCTATCTCCACCCGATCGTGCTCGGGCGCGGCATGCCGTTCTTCGCCGGCCCACGTCCGCCCCTCCGCCTCGTCGCCAACGAGCGGATTGGCGAGACCGTGATCCGGTTGACCTATGTCCCCGCCTGACCGCACAGCTCCCTCGATAAGTTCGCGAGGCAGCAAAACCCTTGCGCGCAAACCCCGCAAAAAGCAGCGGCGTGCCATGCCACTTCGCTAGGTGCGCCCCCGCGCGCTCATGCTAGGCTGATCGCTGGTATGGTAGTATACCAACGCCGCAGCCGTGCCAGGCAGGAGCAGCATGATCGACATTCGCATCACCCCCGACAAGAACGAGCTCGGCAGGCAGGCTGCGGCGCTGGGAGCCGAGGCGATCCGCACTGCGATCGCCCGGCATGGCGAGGCGACGATCATCGTCGCCACCGGCGCGAGCCAGTTCGAGATGCTGCAGAACCTCGTCGTGGCCGGGGGCATCGACTGGTCGAAGGTGACGGCCTTCCATCTCGACGAATATGTCGGCCTGCCCGAGAGCCATCCGGCGAGCTTCCGCGGCTATCTCAGGGAACGTTTCCTCGCGCCGCTCGCCGTCAAACCAGCCTTCCACTTCGTCAATGGCGAGGGCGACCCCGCCGCCGAGACGAGGCGTCTCAATGCACTGATCGCCGGGCGCCGCATCGATCTCTGCTTCGCCGGTTTTGGCGAGAACTGCCATCTCGCCTTCAACGACCCGCCGGCCGATTTCGAGACCGAGGAGCCGTACATCGTCGTCACGCTCGACGAGGCCTGCCGCAACCAGCAGTTCGGCGAGGGTTGGTTCGAGAGCTTCGAAGCCGTGCCGGAGCAGGCGATCTCGATGAGCATCCGCCAGATCCTGAAGAGCGAGCTGATTGTGCTGTCGGTGCCGGACGCGCGCAAGGCGCAGGCGGTGAAGGATGCTCTCGAAGGCGACGTGACGCCGCTGCACCCGGCCTCGATCCTGCAGCGCCATCCCAATACGGTGCTCTTCCTCGATCCGCCGGCCGCCTCGCTGCTGAACAAGGGCTGAGCGGCGATGCCCGTCTCGCCCGGCCTCGTCGATCTCCAGGTCAACGGCTTCGCCGGCGTCGACTTCAACGATCCGGCGATCACTCCGGCCGATCTCGACCGGGCGCTGGAGGCGATGCTCGCGAGCGGCGTGACGCACTGCCTGCCGACGATCATCACCGCCCATCCGCATGAGCTGGTCGAGCGCTTCCAGGCGTTGGACAAAGCCGTCGCCGAGAGCCGGCTCGGGCCCCTGATGTGCCCGGGCTATCATCTCGAGGGCCCGTTCCTGAACCCGGCGCCGGGCTATCATGGCTGCCATCCGCCGCAGGCCATGACGGCGGCGCGGCCCGAGCTGATCGCCGAGGCCGAGCGCGACCTGTCACGGCCGATCCTGATGGTGACGCTCGCCGCCGAGCGCGAAGGAGCGCTCGCTCTGACCAAGACTTTGGCCAATGCCGGCAAGATCGTTGCCATCGGCCATTCAGCGGCCGATTTCGATCAGGTCGCAGCCGCAGCCGATGCCGGCCTCTCGCTCTCGACCCATCTCGGCAACGGCCTGCCGCAGACCTTGCACAAGCTCGCCAACCCGATCTTCGCCCAGCTCGCGGAGGACCGGCTGATGGCCGGCTTCATCGCCGACGGCATCCATGTCCATCCCAAGGCGCTCGTCGCGCTGATCCGGGCCAAGGGTTTCGAGCGCTCGATCCTGGTCACCGATGCGGTGGTGGCGGCCGCGGCGCCGATCGGCCGCTACCACTTCGCCGGCATGGCGGTCGACAGCATGCCCGATGGTTCGGTGCGGCAGGAGGAAGGGCTGCTCGCCGGCTCGGCGCTCTGCCTCGACGAGGCGGTGCGCAATGTCGTCGCCTGGGGCATCGCGACGCCCGAGCAGGCTTTCGCCATGGCCTCCGACCATGCCCTGGCCGCGATCCGGTCGGCCCTGTCCGCGCATGGCATCACGCTTGCCGAGGGGAAGGTCGAGTGGTCGGATGAGCTTTTCGTCCGGCGCGTCCGCATCGCCGATCAGGAACGCCATTACGACGCATGAACGCCGCCACCAGCGGCGCGACAACAAGAGGGGAAGGCAATGACCAAGCATCTCAAGGGTATCGACCGCCGCACCGTGCTCGGTGGCCTCGGCGCACTCGCAGCGGGCGGACCGGCGCTCGCCGCCTCGCCGCCGCTGCCGACCAGCCCGGTCGTGATCAGCGTCATGGATGTCGGCGGCGCGCTGGCGCTGATGCAGAAAGCCTTCGAGGATTACCGCGCTGCCAATCCCAAGCTGGTCTCGCGCATCGCCTTCGTGAAGGCGCCTGCGCCCGAGCTCGCCAGCAAGCTCAAGGCGCAGCAGGACGCCGGCAAGGTCGATCTCGACCTGATCCTGACCGGCAGCGACGGCCTCGCCGCTGGCCTCGACCAGAAGCTCTGGCAGAAGATACTGCCCGATTTTTCCGACAAGTTCCCGAACATCGAGGCCAATTACGAGCCGGCCGCGCTCAACCTGCACAAGGCGCAGGGCGACGGCTTCGGCGTCGTCGTCAACTACTACCCCTCCGGCCCGCTGCTCGAATACATGCCCGACCGGGTCAAGAACGTGCCGACCACGGCCGAGGAGCTGCTCGCCTGGGCTAAGGCCAATCCGAACAAGTTCATGTATGCCCGCCCGACCAATTCCGGCCCGGGCCGCACCTTCATGATGGGGCTGCCCTATCTCCTCGGCGACAAGGACCCGCAGGACCCGGTCGGCGGCTGGGACAAGACCTGGGCCTATCTGCAGGAGCTCGGCCAGTACATCGAGTACTATCCGGCCGGCACCGGTGCGACGATGAAGGAGTTCGGCGACGGCTCGCGCGACATCATCATCACGACCACCGGCTGGGACATCAATCCACGCGCGCTCGGCATCGTGCCGAAGGAAGCGAAGATCCAGACGCTGAAGGGCTTCCACTGGGTCTCGGACGCCTTCTTCATGTGCGTGCCCAAGGGCCTGCCCAATGACCGGCTCGCCGTCGTTCTCGACATCATGGCGCATGTGCTGACGCCGAAGATGCAGGCCTATTCCTATGACGAGGGCTATCTCTATCCCGGGCCGGCGGTGAAGAACGTGCCGCTCTCGCTGGCGCCGGAGGCGAGCCAGAAGGTCATCGCCGAGTTCGGCAGGCCGGAATATGCCGAGCTGATCGCCAACAACCCGATCGAGCTGCCGCTGAAGCCCGACAAGATGGTGGTGGCGTTCCGGAAGTGGGACGAGCTGGTGGGGGTGAAGCGGGCGAAATGATGCTCCGCCGTCTTGGCCCGGCAGGCCAGGACGGCACCGTCCCCGGCGCGGGATGAGGCGCTGCCTATCCCGCCTGTGTCGGCAGCAGGCTCTTGGCCACGCTCTCGATGCGCTCGGCCGCGGCGACGAGGGCGGCCGCCGCCTTCTCCTCGACCTCGCCGGCACGCTGGTCGGCGAAGCCCGCATCGCCTTGCAGCGATTGCAGCCGGCCTTCGAGCGTCTCGACCTTCTTCCTCAGCTCGGTGGCCTCGTCGGCGACCATCAGCGCCGCCATGACGTGCAGGCGCATGTCGCCGATCTCGCCGAAGGCCTGGCGCATCTCCTCGATCTTGCCGTCATACAGGCGGGCGAGCGCTTCCAGATGCGGCTCCTCGCCTTCGCCGCAGGCCATGCGGTAGGCCTTGCCGGAGATGGTGACGTTGACCTGGGGCATCAGGCGTCCTGCTCGGCTTCTTCCTCAGGGCGGGCTTCGACGCGCGCGATCACCTCGGCGAGCGCCGTCATGGCGCGGTCGAGCTTGCGGTCGACCTCCTGCGCGACGCCCTCGACCTGGCCGATCCGGGCCATGGCGCCGTCGAGCTCGACCGCGAGGCGGGCCCGATCGTCCTGCATCAGGGTGAGTTCGGTTTCGAGATTGGCGCGGCCACGCTCGACCTCGAGCCGCCTGCGGGCGGCCGCTTCGAGTTGGCCGAGCGCGCCTTCGAGGCGCGACAGGGCGTGATCCAGTGCTGGAGACGCCACGCTTCGTCCTTTGCGTGCCGGGGAAGCCGGCTCATCCGATTCGGAAGCGTAGATTAACAAATATCTCCGTGGAAAGCGCTTTGGCCGGTGCGGTCCGAGCGAAGCGTGGGGAAAACTCGATATCTGCGTCCTTGCAGGCGAATTGACTCCGCTTGAGCGGGCGGCCTATCGAACGCGCGACCTTTTTCTCAAGAGTTCGCTGCTCGTCGCCGGCCAGCTTCGGCGCGAGCCTCGTTCCGCACTTGCCGGAGAGACTCCATGACGACGCCTGCGATCGACCGCGCCCAGCACGAGCGGCTCGCCAACGCCATCCGTTCTCTCGCCATGGACGGCGTCGAGCAGGCCAAGTCCGGCCATCCCGGCCTGCCGATGGGCGCCGCCGACGTTGCGACCGTGCTGTTCACGCGCATCCTGAAATACGATGCGGCCGAGCCGCGCTGGCCCGATCGCGACCGTTTCGTGCTCTCGGCCGGCCATGGCTCGATGCTGATCTACGCGCTGCTCTACCTCACCGGCACGCCCGGCATGGATCTCGACGACCTCAAGACGTTCCGCCAGCTCGAATCGAAGACGCCGGGCCATCCCGAGAACTTCATGACTGCCGGCGTCGAGACCACCACGGGCCCGCTCGGCCAGGGGTTGGCCACCGCGGTCGGCATGGCGATGGCCGAGCGCATGCTCGCCGCCGAGTTCGGCAAGAAGCTGGTCGACCACAAGACCTATGTGCTCGCCTCCGACGGCGACCTGATGGAGGGCATCAGCCAGGAGGCGATCGCGCTCGCCGGCCATCAGAAGCTCAACAAGCTGATCGTGCTTTGGGACGATAACGGCATCTCGATCGACGGGCCGCTCTCGATCTCCGACTCGGTCGACCAGCTCGCCCGCTTCAAGGCCTGCGGCTGGAAGGCCGAGCGCGTCGACGGGCATGATCCCGACGCGATCGAGGCGGCGATCCGCCGCGCCCAGAAGTCGAGCAAGCCGACGCTGATCGCCTGCAAGACCGTGATCGGCTTCGGCGCGCCGAAGAAGGCCGGCACCTCGAAGGCGCATGGCGAGCCGCTCGGCGCCGAAGAGCTCGCCGCCGCCAAGACGGCGCTCGGCATCACCGGCGGGCCGTTCGAGGTCGCCGCCGACGTGCTCAAGGCCTGGCGCGGCTTCGGCGCCAGCGGCTTCGCCGAGCGCAAGGAGTGGAATGCGCGCCTGGCTGCGCTGTCCGAGCGCAAGCGCGGCGAGTTCGAGCGTCGCCTGAACCATACCGTACCGGCCAAGCTCGCCAAGGCGCTGGTCGCCCACAAGAAGGCGCTGGCTGCGAGCCCGGTCACCGTCGCGACCCGCAAGGCCTCGGAGCTGGCGCTCGAAGCCATCGCGCCGGTCATGCCGGAGCTGGTGATGGGCTCGGCCGACCTCACGCCGTCCAACAACACGCGCACGAAGGCGGCCGAGGACTTCACGCCGAAGACCCCGAAGGGCCGCTATGTCCGCTACGGCATCCGCGAGCACGGCATGGCCGCGGCGATGAACGGCATCACCTTGCATGGCGGCTTCCGCACCGCCGGGGGCACCTTCCTGGTCTTCGCCGACTATGCCCGTCCCTCGATGCGGCTCGCCGCGCTGATGGGGCTGCCGGTCGTCTATGTCATGACCCATGATTCGATCGGCCTCGGCGAGGACGGTCCGACCCACCAGCCGGTCGAGCAAATCGCCAGCTTGCGCGCCATGCCGAACATGCGCGTGCTGCGTCCCGCCGATGCGATCGAGACGGCCGAAGCCTGGCAGATCGCGCTGGAGCGCACCGACGGCCCGACGGTGCTGGCGCTGTCGCGCCAGAACCTGGCACCGGTCCGTACCGACGGCACCGCGACGAACCGTTCGGCCAAGGGCGCCTACGAGTTGCTGGCGGCTGAAGGTGGCAAGGCGCAGGTCTCGCTCTTCGCCTCGGGCTCCGAGGTCGAGATCGCGGTCGCTGCCCGTAAGCTCCTGGCCGACAAGGGCATGCGCGCCCGTGTCGTCTCGGTGCCCTCGCTGGAAGCACTGCTTGAGCAGGACGAGGCTACCAGGGCCGCGATCATCGGCGATGCCCCGATCAAGATTGCGGTCGAGGCGGCCGTGCGCTTCGGCTGGGATGGCGTGATCGGCACTGACGGCGGCTTCGTCGGCATGTCCTCCTTCGGGGCGAGCGGCCCCTACAAGGAGGTCTACAAGCATTTCGGCATCACCCCGGAGGCGGTGGTCGAGGCGGCGATCAAGCGTCACAACGGCTGAGACACCTCAAATTTTTAAGGCCTGCCCTTGCGTTCCGCCATGGTTTGGCCGATTTGCCCGCGTGAATCGGGCATGATGCCGAAAAGTGTTGAGCGGTTTTCGGACGACATCATGCCCAACATTTTGTAGGAGGCCGATTCACGCTTCAGATCGTGCCGATCTGAAGCGATCGGACTCCGCGGCCCATGCCGATGAACGGCGAAGGAGAGGATTGAGATGACGGTCAAGGTGGCGATCAACGGCTTCGGCCGTATCGGGCGCAACGTTCTGCGCGCGATCATCGAGTCGAAGCGCAAGGACATCGAGGTCGTGGCGATCAACGATCTCGGCCCGGTCGAGACCAACGCCCATCTCTTCCGCTTCGATTCCGTGCACGGCCGCTTCCCCGGCACGGTCACCGTCTCCGGCGACACGATCGATGTCGGCCGCGGCCCGATCAAGGTCACCGCGATCCGCGATCCCAAGGACCTGCCGCACAAGGCGCTCGGCGTCGACATCGCGCTGGAATGCACCGGCATCTTCACCACCCGCGACAAGGCTGCGGCGCACCTCGCTGCCGGCGCCAAGCGCGTGCTGGTCTCGGCGCCCTGCGACGGCGCCGACCTGACGGTGGTCTACGGCGTCAACAACGAGGCGCTGACCAAGGACCATATCGTCGTCTCGAATGCCTCCTGCACGACCAACTGCCTCGCGCCGGTGGTCAAGGTGCTGCATGACGCCGTCGGCATCGACAAGGGCTTCATGACCACGATCCATGCCTATACCGGCGACCAGCCGACGCTGGACACGATGCACAAGGATCTCTATCGCGGCCGCGCCGCCGCGATGTCGATGATCCCGACCTCGACCGGCGCCGCCAAGGCGATCGGCCTCGTCATTCCCGAGCTCAAGGGCCGGCTCGACGGCACCTCGATCCGCGTGCCGACCCCGAACGTCTCGGTCGTCGACTTCAAGTTCATCTCGAAGCGCAAGACCACGGTCGAGAAGATCAACGACGCCATCATCAAGGCGAGCAAGCGCGGCGCCCTGAAGGGCATCCTCGCGGTCACCGACCAGCCGAACGTCTCGATCGATTTCAACCACGATCCGGCCTCGTCGACCTTCGCGCTCGACCAGACCAAGGTCATGGACGAGAAGTTCGTCCGCGTCCTCTCCTGGTACGACAACGAGTGGGGCTTCTCGAACCGCATGAGCGACACCGCCGTCGCCATGGCGAAGCTCATCTGACGCATGCAATCGCTGCGGCCGCGCCCTCTCGGTGCGGCCGCGCCCACGCCGCCGAGGAACGGACCGCGCAATGAACAAGATCGAGCCGACCGTCGCCACGCCGACCACGCCCACCGAGGCCGTCATCGTGCCGCCGGCTCCCAGCATGGCCGAGATCGCCGCGGCCCGCGCTACAGAGGCGAAGCCGGCCGAGACCAAGACCGAGCCCGCTGCTGCCAGCGACCCGCGCAAACTCGATCAGCTTTCGCGGATCGAGGAGAAGACTGCCCGGATCGAGGAGAAATTCGCGCGCTATGAGGCGGTGCTGACCCGCGCCGAGGCCTCGCTGGAGCGCAGCGCCCAAAAGGTCGATCTCGCCGCCGGCACCATGGACTTCGCCGGCCTGCGCGAGGAACTCTCGGCCCTGCGCCAGCGCGTCAATTCGACCCCGCGCTTCGGCGCGCTGCTGCTCGCCGGCATCGTGACGGCGGTTCTGACGGTTGTCCTGACGGTGATCGTGCTGAAGAGCGGCGTTCCCGGCGTGCTGCCGCCGATCCTGCCGCGATGAGCTTTCGCCCGCCCGCCGATTTCGCGGACGGGCACAGCGCCCGCTGGCGGGCGCTGGAAGGCGACGGGCTCGAACATCTGACCTTGCGTGCTGAGGCGGACGGCCTGCGCGCCGATGCAGCCCTGGTCGGCGAGCGCGATGGGAGCCGCTTCGGCGCGACCTATCGCATCGACTGCGATGCCGATTTCACGGTTCGCTCCTTCGAGATCGCGACGACCGATGGCCGCGGCCTCGCCATGGCCCGCCGCGACGGTCGCTGGCACGACAGCCGGCGCGGTCATCTGCCGGCTTTCGACGCCTGCATCGACATCGATCTTTCCGCTACACCCTTCACCAACACGCTGCCGATCCGGCGCTGCGCCTGGCACACCGGCCAGCAGCGGCGCATCGCCATGCTGTTCGTGCCGTTCGACAGCTTCGAGCCCTTCGTCACCGAGCAGATCTACACTTGCCTCGCGCCAAGGCTCTTCCGGTTCGAGACAGCCGATGGCAGTTTCACCGCCGAGCTTCCGGTCGACGAGGACGGCCTCGTCATGGATTATCCCTGTCTGTTCCAACGCCTGTAAGAGAGCCCTCCATGCCCGCTTTCCGCACCCTCGACGACGCCGATCTCGCCGGCAAGCGCGTCCTCGTCCGTGTCGATCTGAACGTGCCGATGGAGGAGGGCAGGGTCACCGACACCACCCGGATCGACCGCATCCTGCCGACGATCCGCGAGATCGCGCAGAAGGGCGGCAAGGTCATCCTGCTGGCGCATTTCGGCCGGCCGAAGGGGCGCGACGAGAAGAATAGCCTGCGGCAGGTCGTGCCGGCTCTGGCGCATGCACTCGGCCAGCCCGTGATCTTCGTTGGCGACTGTATCGGCACGGAGGCTCCGAAGGCGATCGCCGCCGCCAAGAACGGCGAGATCCTGCTGCTGGAGAACACCCGCTTCCACGCCGGCGACGAGAAGAACGATCCCGAGTTCGTCAAGGCGCTCGCCGCAAATGGCGATCTCTACGTCAACGACGCCTTCTCGGCCGCGCACCGCGCTCATGCCTCGACCGAAGGGCTGGCGCATCTGCTGCCGGCCTATGCCGGGCGCACCATGCAGGCCGAGCTGGAAGCGCTCTCGGCCGGCCTCGACAACCCGGCCCGGCCGGTGATGGCGATCGTCGGCGGCGCCAAGGTCTCGACCAAGCTCGAACTGCTGGGGAACCTCGTCCAGAAGGTCGATGTGCTCGTCATCGGCGGCGGCATGGCCAACACCTTCCTCGCCGCCCGCGGCGTCAATGTCGGCAAGTCGCTATGCGAGCACGATCTCGCCGAGACCGCCCGCGAGATCGAGGCCAAGGCCAAGGCGGCCGGCTGCGAGATCATCCTGCCGGTCGATGCGCTGGTGGCGCGCGAGTTCAAGGCCCATCCCGGCCATCGCGTCGTCTCGATCAATGAGGTCGGACCGGACGAGATGATCCTCGATGCCGGCCCGCTCAGCGTCGCCGAGGTCGTGCTCAAGCTCGACAGCGTGAAGACCGTGGTCTGGAACGGCCCGTTCGGCGCCTTCGAGCTGCCCCCCTTCGACACCGCGACGGTCGCCGTGGCGAAGGCAGTGGCGGAGCGGGTGCGCGAGGGCAAGCTCGTTGCGGTCGCCGGCGGCGGCGATACGGTCGCGGCGATGAACCATGCCGAGGTCGCCGAGGATCTCACTTACGTCTCGACCGCCGGCGGCGCCTTCCTCGAATGGATGGAAGGCAAGACCCTGCCGGGCGTCGAGGCCCTGCGGAAGGGCTAATCGGCGGCGCAGCCTCAGGTTGCGGAGCGCAGTGTTTATGCTATGTTCTCCCTAGGGCATGATGATTTCGCCGGAGCCATGATCCGATGAGCGAGAATGTGCAGACTGCGATGTTCGAAGTTTTGAAGCGGCTTCAGAACGATTTCGCGTCTTTTCGGTCCGAAGCCAATGAGCGCTTCGAGCGGCTTGAAGACCTCGTCCGCAAGCAGCGCCGCGACACGGCCGGCCTCCTCGTCATGGCCAAGGCCGTGACGGGCGACTTTGCCGAGCAGGTCGCCGCGATCGAGGAGCGCGTCAGGGTCCTCGAAGCGCGCGGGCGCTGATCGCGTTCACGTTTTCAGCGCTTTGGCTTTGCGTCCGCCACAGTTCGATTCTAAACCCTCCGGATAAGCTGAGCCCAACCGGAGGATCATCGTGGCCCGCATCACGCTTCGCCAATTGCTCGACCATGCCGCCGAGAACGACTACGGCGTTCCGGCTTTCAACATCAACAACATGGAGCAGGCGCTCGCGATCATGGCCGCGGCGGACGCGACGGACGCGCCGGTGATCATCCAGGCCTCGCGCGGCGCGCGCTCTTACGCCAATGACATCATGCTCAAGCACATGATGGACGCGGTCACCGAGATCTATCCGCATATCCCGGTCTGCGTGCATCTCGACCACGGCAACGAGCCGGCGACCTGCATGACCGCGATCCAGGCCGGCTTCACCTCGGTGATGATGGACGGCTCGCTCAAGGCCGACGGCAAGACCCCGGGCGACTGGGATTACAATGTCGGCGTGACCAAGACCGTCACCGACATGGCCCATCTCGGTGGCATCTCGGTTGAAGGCGAGCTCGGTGTTCTGGGTTCGCTCGAAAGCGGCGAGGGCGAGAAGGAGGACGGCCACGGCTTCGAGGGCAAGCTCAGCCACGACCAGCTCCTGACCAATCCGGACGAGGCGGTGAAGTTCGTCGCCGAGACCAAGGTCGACGCGCTCGCCATCGCCATGGGCACCTCGCACGGCGCCTACAAGTTCACCCGCAAGCCCGACGGCGCGATCCTCGCGATGCATGTCATCGAGGAGATCCACAAGAAGCTGCCGAACATGCACCTCGTCATGCATGGCTCCTCCTCGGTGCCGCAGGACCTGCAGGACATCATCAACCAGTATGGCGGCAAGATGCCCCAGACCTGGGGCGTTCCGGTCGAGGAGATCCAGCGCGGCATCAAGCACGGCGTGCGCAAGATCAACATCGACACCGACAACCGGATGGCGATGACCGGCCAGATCCGCAAGATCCTGTCCGAGCATCCCGGCGAGTTCGACCCGCGCAAATATCTGAAGCCGGCGATGGAGGCGATGACCGCGCTCTGCAAGAAGCGGCTGGAAGAGTTCAACACCGCCGGCCAGGCCTCGAAGATCAAGCGCGTGATCACGCTGGCCGACATGGCCAAGCGCTACGCCAAGGGCGAGCTCGACCCGACCTTCGGCGCCAAGAAGGCGGCGTGATCAGCCGCTGAAGCTGCGGTATCCGTCATGGTCGGGCTTGTCCCGACCATCCACGTCCTCGCTTCGCCGATCGAAGACGGTGTTCAGGACGTGAGTGCTCGCCAGGAGGGCGAGCATGACGGCGGAGCCACATGACAGCCTACAAGCAAAACGCCCGGCATTGCCGGGCGTTTCCATTTTCAAGAGATGGTCGGGTCAAGCCAGACCATGAGGGCTTCGCTCACACGCCGATCTTGCCGCCGCCGCGCTTGGTGATCGCCACCACCGAAGGGCGCACCGGCATGTCCGGCTTGAAGTCGGGCCAGCGGGTCGAAAGGTCCTCGTAATAGGAGCGGCGGCCGAAGGCAGGCCAGTCCGGGCCGTCGTCGCCCGGATGCTGGACCGCGACGAAGGCCGTGGTGTCGTCGGGCGTGAAGCAGGGGCCGCAGAGCTCGGCGCCATGCGGCACGCGGTAGAACAGCTTGGAGGTACGGCGCGCCTCGCCTTCGGTGTCGACCGCCCAGAGCCCATCGGTGCGGCCGGTCTCCTGCGGGCCGTTACCGTCGGTCGAGACCCAGAGCCGGCCGGCGGAATCGACCACCGCATTGTCCGGCATGCCGAACCAGCCGTTCTTGCTGGTCTCGGTCGAGAAGCTCGCGCCGACCGCGGCGACGGACGGGTCGCCGCATTTCAGCAGCACTTCCCATTTGCCCTTGGTCGCGGTGAAGTCGCCGCCGTCCTCGATGATCTCGATGATGTGGCCGAAGGCGTTCTTGGCGCGCGGGTTGGCGGCGTCGACCTGGTCTTCCTTGCGGTTGGTGTTGTTGGTCAGCATCACATAGACGCGGCCGTTGACGCCGTTGGGCGTGATGTCCTCGGGCCGGTCCATCTTGGTGGCGCCGAGCAAGTCGCCGGCGCGGCGGGTCTCGATCAGCACATCCGCCTGGCTGGCGAAGCCGTTGGCCGCAGTGAGAGGGCCCTGGCCGAAGACCAGCGGCAGCCACTCGACCGTGCCGTCGGCGGCGAACTTCGCGACATAGAGCGTGCCGGCGTCGAGCAGGTCCATATTGGCGGCGCGATTGTTCGGGTCGAAGCGACCGGCCGTGACGAATTTGTAGACGTAGTCAAAGCGCTCGTCGTCGCCGAGATAGACGACGACGCGGCCATCCCTGGCGACGATGCTGTCGGCGCCTTCATGCTTGAAGCGGCCGAGCGCGGTGCGCTTCTTTGGCACCGAGTTCGGATCGAACGGGTCGACCTCGATCACCCAGCCGAAGCGGTTGGCCTCGTTCGGCTCCTTGGCCAGATCGAAGCGCTCCTCGAACCGGCCCCAGGCATAGGGTGCCGAAGGAATCGCAAGGCGCTTGTAGTTGGCTTCCTCGCGGTGGCCGTCAGGCAGCTTGCCGGAGAAGTAGCCGTGGAAGTTCTCTTCGCCGGAGACGAAGGTGCCCCAGGGCGTCATCGCGCCGGAGCAGTTGTTCAGCGTGCCGAAGACCTTGCGGCCGCTGGCATCGGCATTGGTCTTGACGCGGTCGCTGCCGGCGACGGGGCCGGAAAGCTGCATCTCGGTGGCGGCGGTGATGCGGCGATTGTACTTGGACTCCTTCACCAGAGCCCATTTGCCGTCGGTCTTGCGGATTTCGGCGACGGTCGCGCCATGCGCCATGGCCTCGATCGCAAAACGTTCTGGGGTCGCGTTCTTCATAACGGGTTTGCCGTCCTTGATCTCGACGACGCCCGGGAACATCAGATGCGGGTTGGTGTATTCGTGGTTGACGAAGAGCACGCCGTGGGCTGAGGGGTCGGCTGCGCCGGGCATGGGCAGGTAGCCGACGAAGTCGTTGTTGTAGCCGAACTGCTTCGCCTGGGACTCGGGCGTCTGCCTGGTCGGATCGAAGGCCGGCGCGTCGGGGAAGAGCGGATCGCCCCAGCGCAGCAACACATCGGCCTGATAGCCTTCCGCGACATGGTGGTCGGCGTCGACCCCGGCCTCGACTTCCTTGAAGCTGAAGGCGGAGCCCTTTGCCTGGGCCTTGGCTTCCTCGGCGGTCGCCAGCGCGGTCGCGCCGACTGTCGCCGAGATGGCGGAGACGGCGAGCGCGCCCTTGAGCAGGCCGCGGCGCGAGAAGCGCTGGCCGATCAACTCGCCCATGGTCGGGTTGGCGGAGTGGTTCTGCGGGGGGGCATCGTCATGCTCGAGCATGCTGGCGCCGAAGGTGGATTCGTACTGGATCTCGTCGGTCATGGCCGGCCCCTCCTGTGATCGAAGCTAGAATGACTCAAAATTAAGAGCCATGCTTGACAGGTCGGTGACGGTCGATGCTCAGGCGGCGCGGTTCTGCCGGGTCAGGTTCTCGAAGGCCTCGTTGAGGGTCTCCGCCTGGCGCGTCAATGCCTGGGCTAGGCCGAGCATCTCGTCGACGCCCGTGCCCGCGGCCTGGGCGGACTCGTTGACGCTGGCGATGGCGTGGGCGACCTCCTGCGTGCCCTGCGAGGCGAAATTGATGCTGCGGGCGATCTCCTGGGTCGCTGCCCGTTGCTCATCGACGGAGCTGGCGATCGTCAGAGTCGTCTGGTCCATGTCGCCGACGAAGCCGACAATGCTCTCGATCGCCTCGACGGCCTCCTGCGTCGCCGCCTGCATCGCCGGAACCTGCGCCGCGATCTCGTCGGTCGCCCTGGCGGTACGGGCGGAGAGCTGCTTGACCTCCTGGGCGACGACCGCAAAGCCGCGCCCGGCCTCGCCGGCCCTGGCGGCCTCGATCGTCGCGTTGAGCGCCAGCAGATTGGTCTGCGCGGCGATATCGCGGATCAGATCGACGATCGAGCCGATCGTCTGCGCCGATTGCGCGAGGCCCTTGACGATCGCCTCCGTTCGCAGAGCCGCCTTGTTGGCGTCGTTCGCCTTGGTCGTGGCGCGGGCGACCTCATCGGAGATCTGGCTCAGCGAGATGGAGAGCTCTTCGGTGGCGCTGGCGACGCTGCCGACATTGTCGGAGGCCTCGTCGGAGGCCCGAGCGGCGGCTACGGCCTGCAAGCCGGTCTCCTTGACGACGCCGTTCATCGTGTTCGCCATGTCCTCGACGACGTGAGCGCTGTTTGTGACCGCGCCGACGACGTTGCGGACGGTAATCTCGAAGGCCGAGATCTCGCGCTGGATGCGCTCGCGACTCTGCCGTTGCGCATGGGTATAGCTCTCGAGCAGCAGTTCGAGATCGAGCTGCACGGCCTTCTGCAAGGCGGCGCGCAGCGCGATGCGCCGATTGTACTCCTTGGCCTGCCAGATGTGGCTGAGCTTGGCTAGGCCGTCGCGCAGCAGGCCGAGCTCGGCGCCGATCGCGTTGCTGACGATGGCATGACAGATCGCGACCGCATGGGCCGGGACGCCGTTGTCGTTGAAGGCGCTGGCGAGCGCATGCGCCGATTGCAGATAGCCGTCTTCGAGCTCGCCCGATACCAGCCTGATCCAGTGCGCGAGCCTGAGTTCATGCACGTCCGGCCGCTGCATGGCGCTCAGGATCTCCGGCCAGGCCTCGAAGCGCTCATGCAACTCCGGCAGCAATGTCGGCAGGCGGCGGCGCGCGAACTCTGCCTGCTGCCGCAGCAGGTCGATGTCTATCGCGTCGATCCGGAAGGTCCGCAGGCGCGCAGCGTGCTCGGCGATGGCGTTGGTCATGCGCGCTGTGTTCGGTTCCGCTGGTGGGCCTGTCCGCACATTGCGTACAGTTCGCGAACAAACACTTAAGCATCGGGAAGAGCATGGCCGCGACCGGAAACGCCGCCGCCGCGCTTGCCTCGCGCCGAGCCGGCTGAGTATAAGCCGCGCCAGCGGAACCGCGGAGATTTGGGCGTATGGCCGGCCATTCACAGTTCAAGAACATCATGCACCGCAAGGGCAAGCAGGATGCGGTGCGCTCCAAGCTGTTCTCGAAGCTGGCCCGTGAAATCACCGTCGCCGCCAAGATGGGCATGCCCGACCCGAACATGAACCCGCGCCTGCGCATGGCCGTGCTGGCGGCGCGGGCCGAGAACATGCCGAAGGACAACATCGAGCGCGCCATCAAGAAGGCGCTCGGCGGTGACAGCGAGAACTATGACGAGGTCCGCTATGAGGGCTACGGACCCGGCGGCACGGCCGTGATCGTCGAGGCGCTCACCGACAACCGCAACCGCACCGCCTCCGCCGTCCGCTCCTACTTCACCAAGTCCGGCGGGGCGCTCGGCGAGAGCAACTCGGTCTCCTTCATGTTCAACCGCGTCGGCGAGATCAGCTATCCGCCGGCGGCGGGCGATGCCGACAAGGTGATGGAGGCGGCGATCGAGGCCGGCGCCGACGACGTGATCTCGGATGAGAACGGCCACACCATCCTGTGCGCCTTCGACGCCCTGAACGAGGTCTCCAAGGCGCTGGAAGCTACTCTCGGCGCGCCGGCCTCGGCCAAGCCGGTCTGGCGGCCGACGACCACGACGCCGCTCGACGAGGAGAAGGCGGCGTCGATGATGAAGCTGATGGAAGCGCTCGACAATGACGACGACGTCCAGAACGTCTTCGCCAATTTCGAGATCGCCGACGACATCATGGCCAAGCTCGGCTGAGGCGAGCCGCTATATCGGCATGCGGTGGCCCTGGGCGCGGCTGGCGATCAGCCCGATCGCGAGCAGCACGAGGAAGGTCACGCCGAGACCCCCGGCCGCGAAGGCGAGCTGCACGGCGCCGAGCAGACCCAGGACGATGGCGAGAAGCGCGAGCCAGGGAATGGCGAGCGCCATCACCACGAAGGGCATCCGGGCCCCCAGGGGCTCGCCCGGGCCCAGATAGACGCTCTCATAGGGATACTGCTGTTTCGGCCCAGGCAGCGTCAGGGTCTGGAACGAGGCGGCGCGCAGGCCGATCACCCGGTACAGGCAGTCGATCACCGTGCGGTGATGAAAATAGCCGGCATGCGAGGCCGCCGGCATCGGGAAGCGGTAGCTCGCGACATGGATGTTGTCGACGCGCTGGGCGAAGTCCTTCGCGCTGGCCGGCGAATGCAGCGGGCCGCTGATCGGGTCGCCCTCGTCCCAGAAGTTGATCCAATGGATGAACGGCTTGGTGTTGTGCTTGAACGGCTCGGTGCCGATATCGCCGCGCAGATCCTCGACCACCCGCTTGTAGCGGTGCGAATTCGAGACATAGCTCTCGAAGAAGTACTCGATCTTGTCGATAGGGCTGCCCATGGTGACGAAATGCTCGATCTTGGAGAGATCGACCATGCCGGTCATCGGGTCTGCCGGGTTGTAGGCGCGGTTGCGCCGGCTGAGCGCCAGCAGGGCGTCATGGGCGACGCTGGTGCCGAGGCTATGGGCGACGACGGCGACGCGGGTGCAGGCATCGTCGAGCAGGACATGGCTCAGCACCTCCAGGCTGCGATCGATCACCTTGCTGCGCGCCATGTGCTTGGCGTCGGTCTCCTCATAGGTCGCCCAGGCCTGAACGTCGCCCATGTAGTCCGAGAGGAAACGGGTCAGCCCGAGGGCGGCGGCGAGAAAACCGGCCACCGCGAGCACGCTCTTCCAGTCTGCCGCGAAGGGCAGGGCGGATTGCGGCACGAGTTCCAGGCCGAGCACGGCCTTGAGCGCGACGAAGATGCCGAGCAACGCACCGCCGCCGAGAAGCAGTAGGGCGAGCGCCATGGTCGCGAGCAGGACGGCATTGCGCACCTCGTCCTGCCGGTACTGCGACTGCCAGCGCCGGGCCAGAAGCTGAAGCCGCACGCCGGCATCGGGGGCGACCGAAGGATGCTCGCGGATGAAGCTGAGGAAATCGTCGAAGCTGCCGGCCGGAAACGCCTGATCCGCCCGGTCGAAATCGTCATAGAGTTCGAGCAGGTCGCGATAGTCCTGCTTCTGCTCCGGCGTCGCTGTTGCATGCTCGCCCTCGAACATGGCGGCGAACACGGCGCGGCGCAGCCGCTGACGTTCGCGCCAGGGCGAGTTCAATGTGTCGAGCGGGCGGAAAGGCTGCCGGAAGATCCATTTCAGCACGCCCCATGGCGATTTCTGCTCCGCCATGATCGGCGCCCAATAGACTTCGTAGAAGCGGAGCGAGCGGTTGTCGGGCTCGAGCGGAGGATCGACCAGCTTCGCCCTAAGATGGCTGACCGTTCCGGACTGGCCGAGCTTCGGGTGTAGCGGTTCGACACGTGCCTTGATGCTTCGCAACTGCCCGAGCTGGTCGCCGGCCCGCGCCCGGTTGCCGAGATAGCGGTCGATCTGGTCGACGAGATGGCTCGTCTCCTCATAGCGTCTTTGGCTGCCCATGCCGTGGAAATAGACGACGGCGGTGTAGGCCGCCGGCTTGTTCTGACCGGCTTGCGTGGCCGTCTCGGTCGTCGCGCTCATCGCCTTTCCCCTCCCGCTGCAGGATGTGCCGTAGCGTCATATTACAACCATGCCGAGACGCGGGGACAGGGCAAGTTCGAGGACCGGCTCGGAAAGTTCAGCGCGGCAGCACGGCGTCCCAGAGCGGCAGGCTGACGAGCGCGCTGAGGAAAATCGTCAGATAGGCGATGCGGCGGAAGGTCTGCTCGGAGGCGATGCCGAAGGCATGGGTGCCGAGCCAGAGGCCCGCGCCGTAGACGGCGAAGAGCGGCAGCGCCATCAGCGCCGACGCCAGCGTGATGATGCCCTTCAGCGCGAGGATCGTGCCGCTGACCACGGTGCTCAGGCCGAAATAGGTCTGTAGGTTGGCGCGGGTCTTGTGCCGGTCGTTGCGCTGGGCGCCGAGCCAGAACACGGCGAGCGGCATGCCGCCGATGCTGGCGAGCCCGTTGCAGAGGCCCGAGGCCGCACCGACGCCGAGCGAGAGCGGGATACCGGGCTTGCCGTGATAACGCCAGCCGGGCGCCATCAGTGCGACGGCGGCAAGCACCAGCAGCGCCAGCAGCCAGCGCATCGTTGCGCGATCGAGCCAGGTCAGCAGCGCGACGCCGAGCGGCAGCGTCAGCGTTGCGGCGATGAGGAGCGGGATCACTTCGCTCCATTCCGCACGCTTGGCCGAGCGCGCCGCCAGCGGCAGCGCGAAGGGCAGGTCGATCACCCAGATCAGCCCGAGCGCCGCGACGGGGCCGATCACGGTCGAGGCCAGCGGCATGAACACCATGGCGAAGCCGAAGCCGGTGAAGCCGCGCACGAGCCCGCCGAGCAGTGTCGCGCCGACGAGAATGGCGATGCCATGGGGCGTGACATCGGGAAAGAACAGGGGAACGAGATCGGTCATCGCGCGGCCGGGAAGGATTGTCTTTCCTTCACGCTGCAAGGCGAGTGATCAACCCCCGTCGCTGTGATGGCAGCGATGAGCCTCGTTCATCCATTCGCCCCGCCTGAAATCATCTAGTCTGCGCCGATGTCCGACCCGATTCGCATTCTCGGCCTCGATCCCGGTCTCAGGAAGACCGGCTGGGGCGTCGTCGTCAGCGAGGGCACCAAGCTCTCCTTCATCGCCTGCGGCGTGGTCGAGAGCGACGGGACGCAGCCGCTCGCCGATCGGCTGCGGCAGTTGCACGAGGGCATCGCCGGCGTGATCTTGCGGCATCAGCCGCAGGAGGTCGCGGTCGAGGAGACCTTCGTCAACCGCGATCCGCAATCGGCGCTGAAGCTCGGCCAGGCGCGCGGCATCGCCTTGGTCGTGCCGGCGCTGGCCGGGCTCGACGTCGCCGAATACGCCGCCAATCTGGTGAAGAAGACCGTGGTCGGCGTCGGCCATGCCGACAAGAAGCAGGTGCAGGCGATGATCCGCGTGCTGCTGCCGAAGGCCGAGACGCGCAGCGCCGACGCAGCGGACGCGCTGGCGGTCGCGATCTGCCATGCCCAGCACCGCGGCGCCCGGGCCCTGCTGGCGCAGTATCAGCTGCGGAAGGCGTAGAGCTCGGCATCCGGGTCGCCCTTGCCGAGGAGGCCGGAGCGAATGATTTCGGCACCGATGCGGCTATAGGTGATGCCGTTGCCGCCGAAACCCATCACGGCCCAGCAATTCCTGAGATCCGGCATCGGACCTAAGGTCGGTAGGCCGGTTTCAGAGGTCCCGAAGGTGCCGGTCCAGGCATAGTCGACCTGCGTCGAGATATTAGGCAGCAGCTTGCCAAGCTTGCGCTGGATCGCTGCCGTCTTTCGTTCGATTAAGGCATCGCGTTTGTCCTCGTCGACGAAATCCTCGTCCTCGCCGCCGCAGATGACGCGGCCGTCGCGGGTGCTGCGCATGTAGAGGTAAGGGTCCGATGCTTCCCAGATGAAGCAGCAATCGGCCCAGAGGCGGCGCTTCTGCGGCACGGTCGCCAGAGCCCAGGTCGAGAGCACCTGGTGTCCCTTCGGCATCTTGCCGAAGGGCAGTTCGTAGCCGGTAGCAAAGATGAGATGGCGGCAGCTTATGCGACGGCCTTCGCCGGTGCGCAGGCTGACCGAACGCGGTTTCGCATCGAGATCGACGATCTCGACCGGCCAGGCGAGGCGGGCACCTCTCGCGAGCGCGGCTCGCAGGAAGCCGGAAGCGAGCACGACCGGATCGGCTTCGAGGTTGTCATAGCCGAGCAGGGCTGCTGGGCGCTCGATGCCGAAGCGTTCCCTTAGCGCCGCGGCGTCAAGGAAAGCGGCCTCCAGCCCGGCGCGGCGGCGCGCCTCGTGCTCTCGCGCGAGGGCGTTGGCATCGAGCACGTCGCCGGCCAAGTAGAGCGAGTCGCGGCGGGTGACGGGCGCGATCGACAGCGCCCTGATCCGCGCCCCCAGCCCGTCGACGGCGAGGCGCGAGCGGCGCCAGGCGCGGATCGCCGCCTCCTCGCCGATCTGGCGCGTCAGCTTCGTCAGCGGCTGGTCGATCTCGTATTGCAGCAGGGCGGTGCTGGCCGGAGTCGAACCGCGGACCGGGCCGCGTCGGTCGACCACCAGTACGTCGAAACCGGCAGCGCTCAACGCGTCGGCCTGCATCGCGCCGGAGATGCCGGCGCCGATGACGACGACGTCGGCTTGCGTATCGCCGGTGATCTCGTGCCTTGGAAAGCGCGGTGGCCGCTTGCCCTGCCAGACCGAGCGGCCGGTCCGCAGATCCCTGGTCTTCGTCAGCACGTCGAGCTCCCCGATTTCGCCGGTGGAGAACGCATGATCGCCGCGAATGATCCGGTCTGGCGGCGGGCTGCCGCCATGCTAACAGGAATCATGATCGGAAAGCTCAAGGGCCTCATCGATTCGTATGGCGAGGACCACGTCATCGTCGACGTGCAGGGCGTCGGCTATGTCGTGCAGTGCTCCTCGCGCACGCTGCAGCGCCTGCCGAAGATCGGCGAGGCGGCGGCCCTCTCGATCGAGACCCATGTCCGCGAGGACGCGATCCGGCTCTACGGCTTCATGTCGGATACCGAGCGCGACTGGTTCCGGCTGATGCAGATGGTGCAAGGTGTCGGCGCCAAGGTCGCGCTCGCCATCCTCTCGACGCTGGAGCCCGGTGCGCTCGCGACCGCGATCGCCAGCAACGACAAGGCGGCGGTGGCACGCGCGCCGGGCGTCGGCCCCAAGCTCGCGCAGCGCATCTGCGCCGAGCTTAAGGACAAGGCGCCGGCCTTTGGCCATGTCGACCCGGCACTGGCGCAGCTCTCCGGCGCGCTGGAAGACAAAAAGCTGCCGCAGCCGGTGGCGGACGCCGTCTCGGCGCTAACCAATCTCGGCTATCCGCAGGCGCAGGCTATTGCGGCGGTCGCGGCTGCCTCGCGTGAGGCGGGGGAGGGGGCCGGCACGGCGCAGCTGATTCGGCTCGGCCTGAAGGAGCTGGCGAAATGAGGAAGGGACCGGCGGTGATCTTCCGCGAGATCGCCGACAAGTCGGCCTTCCTCGCCTTGATGATGCGGCATTGGGGCTCGCATCGCATGATGATCGGCTCGAAGCTCTATGATTGCGCCGAACTGCCCTTGATGGGGATGTTCACGGCCGAGGGCGAATTGCTGGCGGTGGCAAGCTGGGCGCGCGACGGCGACATCGCGGTGCTGTGTGCGCTGCATTCGCTGAAGCCGGGCGAGGGCGCGGCCTCGCGCATGCTCGAGGCGGTGAAGGCGGCGGCGAAGGCGGCCGGCGCGCGCAAGCTCAGGGCGATGCTGACCAACGACAACATGCCGGCGCTGGTGTTCTACCAGAAGCACGGCTTCCGCTTCTCCGGGCTCTACATCGAGGCGATCGACGCCTATCGCGCAATGGTTCCGACAATCATCAAGACCGGCTACCAGAACATCCCGGTGCATGACGCGCTGGAGCTGGAGATCGAGTTGTGAGTGAGCCGAGGCGCCCTGGCCTGATGACGGCGGACAAGCGCGAGGATGACAGCGAGGCCTCGCTGCGGCCGCTTTCGCTTGCCGATTTCACCGGGCAGGCGGCGGCGCGCGCGAATCTTCAGGTCTTCATCAACGCCGCCCGCACCCGCGGCGATGCGCTCGACCATGTCCTGTTCGTCGGCCCGCCCGGTCTCGGCAAGACGACCTTGGCGCAGATCGTGGCGCGCGAGCTCGGGGTCAGCTTCCGTTCGACCTCGGGGCCGGTGATCGCCAAGGCCGGCGATCTTGCGGCGCAGCTCACCAATCTCGAAGAGCGCGACGTGCTCTTCATCGACGAGATCCACCGCCTCAACCCGGCGGTAGAGGAGATCCTCTATCCGGCGATGGAGGACTACCAGCTCGACCTGATCATCGGCGAGGGGCCGGCGGCGCGCTCGGTCAAGATCGACCTGCCGAAGTTCACTTTGGTCGGCGCCACTACCCGCGCCGGCCTTTTGACGACGCCGCTGCGCGACCGCTTCGGCATTCCGATCCGCCTGCAGTTCTACACGGTCGAGGAATTGCAGGGCATCGTTGCGCGCGGGGCGCGGGTGCTTGGCGTGCCGATGTCTGACGACGGCGCCAACGAGATCGCGCGCCGGTCCCGCGGGACGCCGCGCATCGCCGGTCGGCTGCTGCGGCGCGTGCGCGACTTCGCCATCGTCGATGGCGACGCGATCGTCACCCGCAAGGTCGCCGACAAGGCGCTCGGCCTGCTCGATGTCGACGCGATCGGCCTCGACCAGATGGACCGGCGGTACCTCACCACCGTCGCGATCAATTTCGGCGGCGGCCCGGTCGGGATCGAAACCATCGCCGCCTCGCTCTCCGAGCCGCGCGATGCGATCGAGGAGATCATCGAGCCCTTCCTGCTGCAGCAGGGATTCATCCAGCGCACGCCGCGCGGCCGCCTCCTGACCCCGCACGCCTTCCGGCATCTCGGCATGCCGGAGCCGAGCCGGGAAGGGGCGCAGTTCGGCCTGTTCGGGGACAGCGACGAGGACTGACGCTGCTCGATAGCGTTGTCCCGCATTTGGATGATGCGGCGCTCGCTCCGTCGTGCTGTCGTCGGGTTCGATCAGGCGGTACCGGGAGAGACGATATGCGATCTGCGCTAGTGGCCACCGGCCTGATGCTGGTTTCCATGGCTGGCCATGCCGCCGAGCCCACGCCCGACGCCACCGTGCGCAAGGCCTATGCGGTCACGCAGAAGACCCTGGACGGCGGCGGCGAACCGCCCTGGCGGCCGCCGCATCGCGATGCGCTGATGAGCAAGGGCCTGGCGGCGCTGTTCGCCCGCGACGACCGCTACCAGGAAGAGAGCGGCGAGATCGGCCATGTCGGCGCCGATCCGTTCATCCAGGGCCAGGATGGCGAGGTCAAGAATCTCAAGGTCACGGTCACGCAAGCTCCGGCCGGCGGCAAGGCGCTGGTGACGGCGAGCTTCCGCAGCTTCGGCAAGGCGATGTCCGTGCCGTTCCGCATGGTGGAGGAGGGCGGTGGCTGGCGCATCGACGATATCGGCGTCGGCAAAAATTCTGTCCGCCGCGAGCTGTCGCAGCCCTATGATTGCGGCTCGTTCATGGGCAAGCCTTGCAAGCGCTGAACGCTCGGCAGTTTGCCATGAGGTTGTCCGGCTGGTGCGCGGCGGTCTAGAACCCCTGCGCCAACCTGCAGAAGGACGACCATGGCCGGCGCCCACGCGATCTCAGTCCGTGTCTATTACGAGGACACCGACTTCTCTGGCGTCGTCTACCACGCCTCCTATCTGCGCTTCATGGAGCGCGGCCGGACCGAGCTGATCCGCGACCTCGGCATCGAGCAGCGCGAGCTCTTCGACGGCGAGGCGGCGCTCGGCTTTGCGGTTCGGCGTATGCTGATCGATTTCGTCAGGCCGGCGGTGATGGACGACCTGCTCACTGTCGAAACCAAGCCGACCCTGGCGCGCGGCGCCACCATGGAGCTCGACCAGCGCATCCTGCGGGGCGGGGAAGTCCTGGTCACGGCGCAGGTCAAGGTCGCCTGCGTCGGCGGCGGCAAGGCGCGGCGTATCCCGGATGTGCTGCGGCATCGCCTGGGTCTCGAAATCCTCTGATCGCTCCTGCCGCCGCTGGCATCGACGCTGGCGGATCGCCATGTTAGGGCCCGTAACATGAGCTGGAAACGCAACGAGCCCGAGCAGCCGCGGGGTTACCACCACGGCAATCTCAAGGAGGCGCTGGTGCGCGCCGCCCTCGGCCTGATCGGCGAGAAGGGGCCGAACGGCTTCACCTTCGCCGAGGCCGCGCGCATGGCGGGGGTGAGCCCGGCTGCTCCCTACCGGCACTATCGCGATCGGGATGAGCTGTTGGCCGATGTCGCGGTGCACGGCTTCGCCGCTTTTGAGTCGGCCCTCGCCAAGGCCTGGGACAATGGCCGGCCCGATCCCGAGACGGCGTTCCATCGGCTCGGCCGGGCCTATCTCGCCTTCGCGCATGACCAGCCGGCCTTCTATTCGGCGATGTTCGAAGCCGGAGTGCCGCTCGACGCCAGCCCCGAATTGCGCGCTGCCGCCGACCGGTCCTTCCAGCAATTGCGGCAGGCGGCGGAGACGCTAATCGCGGCGCTGCCGCAGGGCAAGCGCCCGCCGGCGCTGATGATGGCGCTGCATATTTGGGCGATGTCGCACGGCGTTGCGGCCCTATTCGGCCGCGCGGATGCCGGCCGGCGCCCACTGCCGATGTCGGCTTCCGACCTGCTGGAGGCGGGAATGCTGATTTATCTCAAGGGCCTGGGCCTGCCGCCCGAGCAGGCTGGCTGACGTCCTCCTGAAATTTTGATGCGGCTGTCTTGAAAGACTTGGCAGGTGCGTCCAGATATGTGAATGTGATTTACATTCACACGGTCGGCGAGGGCCGGATCCGATCAACCTGGACAGGCTGATTGGCGAATCCGTCCCTCTCTCCAAGATGGAGCCGAACGGGAGGTTGGCCGGCCGCGGCATCCGCCGCTGCCATTCAGGTTCGAGAGGGATCGATGCCGATCGTCGCGAAGCTTGACGAATATGGAAAGGGAGCCTGGATCGCCTTCGCGGTGCTCGGCTTCATCATCTTCTGGCCGCTGGGTCTGGCGACCCTGGTCTTTCTTTTCTGGAGTGGACGCATGGGACATGGTTGCGGACAGGCTCGCTACGAGCACCGGATGAGCCGCCTGCAGGACAAGATGGAGCGCCTGCGTGAGCGCATGGGCGGTGCCCAGCAATGGGGCAGCCGCGGCGGTTTCGGCGGCTGGGGCCGCGGCCCGTCCTCGAGCGGCAACCGCGCCTTCGACGAATACCGTGACGAGACGCTGCGTCGTCTCGAAGACGAACAGCGCGAGTTCCATGACTTCCTTGGTCGGCTGCGCATGGCCAAGGACAAGGCCGAGTTCGACGAGTTCATGAACGAGCGTCGCCGCACTGGCGGCACGGATACTGTCGAAAGCGCCTGATCGCCCCTTTTTCAGAGCTGACGACCGTCGGCGGCCCGCTTCCTCACGGAAGCGGGCCGTTGGCGTTTCAGGCGTTGATTTTGCGGTTCCGGAGATCATTTCAAGCCGGCAGGTGCGCGCTCTCGCCAACCGCTGCACTCCAGCCGCATGGCCGTCATAACGCGAAATTAACCATACAGGCCCTTAACCTCGAAGCTGACTTAACGGGATCTCAGGCCCCTGGCGCACGGGAACATCGCCGTTTGGCCCATCTTTCGCCGAATTCAGCGGCAATTGGTGTCATCGGCATATCCCCGGAGCGCAGAAACGGGCGGCGGCGCGAGCTTCGCGGCGCGGAGAATTGGCTGCGCGGGGCCGGACTCGGTTTCGTGCTCGCCAGGCAGAAGGATGACAGGATGAACCCCGCCGTGGAGATCGCGCAGGCCGCGCCGCAGATCGACATGTCTTTCTGGTCGCTGTTCTGGCACGCCCATATCGTCGTCAAGCTGGTGATGATGGGGCTACTCGCCGCTTCGATCTGGTGCTGGTCGATCATCATCGACAAGACCCTGCTCTATCGCCGCACGCGCCAGGACATGGATGCGTTCGAGGAGGTGTTCTGGTCCGGCCGTTCGCTGGAGGAGCTCTATCGCGACCTCGCCAACCGGCCGGTCAACGACATGGCCGCCGTCTTCGTCGCGGCGATGCGCGAATGGAAGCGCTCCTTCGAGAATGGCGGGCGCTCGGTCGCGAGCCTGTCGGCGCGCATCGACAAGGTGCTCGACGTCACCATCCAGCGCGAGGCGGAGCGACTCGAATCGAAGCTGCTCGTGCTCTCGACCATCGCCTCTGCGGCCCCGTTCATCGGCCTGTTTGGCACGGTCTGGGGCATCATGAATTCGTTCACCGCGATCGCTGTCTCGAAGAATTCCTCGCTCGCGGTTGTCGCCCCTGGCATCGCCGAGGCGCTGTTCGCCACGGCGATCGGCCTGTTTGCCGCGATCCCGGCGCTGATGGCCTATAACAAGCTGCAGGCCGAGGTCGCCAAGGCCCAGAACCGGCTCGAAGCTTTCGCCGACGAGTTCTCCGCGATCCTGTCGCGGCAGATCGACGAGCGCTTGGCTGCGTGAGGGCCTGAAGCATGGGCATGTCAGCCGCAGCCAGTCCCAAGGCCGGAGGGCGCCGTCGCCGGCCCCGTCGCCATGGTGCCATCGCCGAGATCAATATGACGCCGTTCATCGACGTCATGCTGGTGTTGCTGATCATCTTCATGGTCGCCGCGCCGCTGATCGCTACCGGCGTTCCGATCGACCTGCCGCAGACCGGCGCCAAGCCGATCAATGTCGATCAGAAGCCGATCACCATTGCCATCGACGACAAGGGTCAGATCTTTCTGCAGGACCAGCCGACGCTCGAGCCCGATCTGGTGCAGAAGCTGCAAGGCATCGCCAAGCAGGGCACGGACGAGCGCATCTATGTGCGCGGCCACAAGCAGGTCGACTATGGCCGTGTCGCTTCCGTGATGGCGACGATCACCAGCGCCGGTTTCAGGCGCGTGGCGCTGGTCACCGAACCGCATTCGCGTTGAACGAGAAGGTGCCGTCGCGTTGATGGTCTCGCGTTCCGAACCCGGCTTGGCGGTATCCGCCCTTGCCCACGCGACCGTGCTGGTCGCGGGGTTGCTGGCGTTTTCCGGCGTGGCGCCGCTGCCCGAGCACCAGGAAGCGATCGCCGTCGAGGTGATCGATCCCTCGGCGCTGAATCAGGTCACCCGCGGCGAGCGCCAGGCCGAGAAGGTGCAGGAGCAGCCGCAGCAGCGAGCCGAGCGCCAGTCCGAGATCGTCGAACGCAAGGACGCGGGCGAGGCCAAGCAAGACACGCCGGCGCCGCCCTCACGTCCGCCCGAGCTCAAGGTCGCCGATGACAACGTCGCGGCGCCGCTGCCGCCGGCGCGCCCGACCCCGAGGCCGACCCCGCCGGCAGAGCCGGTGAAGCAACCGCCGCAGAAATCAGAGCAGGCCGCTGCCCAGGAAGCCGAGCAGCGCCGCGAGGAATTGGCCAAGCTCGCCGAGGAGGCCGAGCTCGAGCGCAAGGCCAAGCAGGCTGAAGCCGAGGCCAAGGCCGCCGCCAAGGCGAAGGCCGAAGCGGAGGCGCAGGCCAAGGCCGAAGCGGCCAAGGCCGCCAAGCTCAAGGCCGAAGCGGAAGCCAAGGCGAAGGCGGAGGCTGAAGCCAAGGCCAAGCTCGCCGCCGAGGCCAAGGCGAAGCGCGAGGCGGAGGCTAAGGCAAAGCGCGAGGCCGAGCTCGCCAAGAACTTCAATCCCAACGACATCGCCAAGCTGCTGCAGTCGAAGGAGCAGGCGCAGTCCTCGGGATCGAGTGCGCCGCAGATCAACCGCACCGCCTCCCTCGGTACCCAGACCGGCTCGTCGCAGAAGCTCTCGCCCTCGCTCAGGGCGCAGCTGATGGGCATCATCCAGGACCAGCTGCAGAAGTGCTGGAACGTGCCGATCGCGCTGCAGAGCGCGCCGAAGCCGGTGGTGCCGCAGGTCCGGATGAAGCTCAACACCGACGGCTCGCTGATCGGCCAGGCGAGCGTGACCAATTCCTCGCCCGACCCGCTCTTCCGGGTCGCGGCCGATTCGGCGCTGACGGCGACGCGCCGCTGCTCGCCGCTGCGCATTCCCGCGCAATTTGCCGCCTATTACGACGATTGGCGTGACGTCATCGTCAATTTCGACGCCAGGGACGTGCTGTGACCGCCATGGATCGCATTGATAGTTCTATTTCCCGCCCGGCCGCCGGGATCGCCGGGCTGACCCGCCGAGACGCTCTCGCGCTTGCCGGCTCGGGCCTGGTCCTGCCCGCGCTGATCGCTCCGGCCCAGGCCGAGCTGGTGATCGACTTGCGCAAGGGCACCTTCCAGCCGATGCCGATCGCGGTCGCCGACTTCGCCGGCGAGGGCGGGGCGCTGGTTTCCGGCATCATCGCCAACAACCTCAAGCGCTGCGGCTACTTCCTGCCGATCGAGAAGGCGCGCCATCCCGAGAAGAACCCGCCCTTCGACGCCGCGCCGCAGTTCGAGGCGTGGAAGGCGGCCGGCGTGCAGGCGTTGGTGATCGGCCGGGTCTCGCGCGACGGTGGCCGCCTCAAGGCGGAGTTCCGGCTCTGGGACGTGGTCGCCGGCCAGCAGATCGACGGCCAGCAATATTTCACCGACCCGAACAATTCCCGCCGCGTCGGCCACATCATCTCGGATGCGGTCTTCACCAAGATCACCGGCGTCGGCGGCTTCTTCGACACGCGCGTCGTCTTCGTCGATGAATCCGGCTCGAAGGAGGCAAGGCGCAAGCGTCTCGCCATCATGGACCAGGACGGCGCCAATGTGCGCTACCTGACCGGCGGCGAGACCTCGGTGGTGACGCCGCGCTACTCGCCGGTGGCGCAGGAGGTCACCTATATGGCGCAGCGCACCGGCGAGCAGCCGCGCGTGCATGTGCTCAACATCGAGACCGGCCAGCGCCAGGTCGTCGGCAATTTCCCCGACATGACGACGAGCCCGCGCTTCTCCCCGAATGGGGCGCGCATCGCGCTCAGCCTGCAGCAGGGCGGCAACGCCAATCTCTATGCGATCGACATCGGTTCGCGCACGACGCAGCGGCTGACCTCGACGGCGGCTATCGACACCTCACCGTCCTATTCGCCTGATGGATCGCAGATCGTCTTCGAGAGCGACCGCGGCGGCTCGCAGCAGCTCTACGTGATGGGGGCGGGTGGTGGCGAGGGCAAGCGCATCTCCTTCGGCCAGGGCTCCTATTCCCAGCCGTCCTGGTCGCCGCGCGGCGACCTGATCGCCTTCACCCGTCAGGGGGGCGGTACCTTCTCGATCGGCGTGATGAAGCCGGACGGCTCGGGCGAGCGCATCCTGACCGAGGGCTTCCACAACGAGGCGCCGAACTGGGCCCCGAACGGCCAGTACATCATGTTCTTCCGCGATCCGGGCGGACAGTCCGGTGGGAAATTGTACATGGTGGACATCACCGGCCGTGTCGAAGTGCCGGTGCCGACGCCGGCCTTCGCCTCCGACCCGACCTGGTCGCCGCTGCTGACGGCGGCGCGCTGAGCGACAGCCGTCTTTCTGGTGTTCTCACGACTTCGCGAGAGTCGGGGCGGGGCCGTGCCTCGGACACTTTGGACGCCTAGCACCGTCGCGAGCGGGTTGCTCCCGGCCCGGCAGGAGCCGCAGGCGTGACGATGCAACCGGCCATCGATGATGAACCCGCCAGCGAGACAGAGGCTCGCCGGCCGCGCTGGGGGCTTCGAATCGCGCTCGGCATCGTCGCCGCGGTGCTGATCGGCTACTGGGCTTCCCCTTATCTGAGCGTGACGCGCTTTGCGCTCGCGGCCAATGTCGGCGCAACCGAAGAGGTGCTGGCACGAACCGATTTGCGGGCGCTGCGTGCATCCTTCGCGCGTCAGATTGTCCGGACCTATCTCGGGCGCCAGCCGCAAACGCGTTCGCTCGATCCGCTGGCACGCCAGGTCGTCGGCAGCGTGGCCACCGGCTATGTCGATGCCATCATCGCTGAGCACCTGACGCCGCAGGCCATCGCGGCGCTGATCAGCGCGCGCGGGGCGAGGGCGCAGTCCGGGGCGCTGCTCGGCCAGGGTGTGACCTTGCCGCGCGCCGATCTGCAAGGCGTATGGACACTGTTCGCAAACTCCGGTTTCGATGGTCTGGCGAGCTTCGTCGTCGCGGTTCCGGCCGGACCTGGCGCGGCGGAGGAGGAGCGCTATCGTCTCCGATTCGGGCTGGCCGGCTTGCGCTGGGTGCTTCGGGCGATCGAACTGCCGCGATCGGCCTTGGAAAAACTCGCGGACGAACTGAAGGCTCGAGTAGACCGGGCTTCGTGATGCATTCGTGCAACAGCGACCGGAATGCCGCCCATTGCCACAATTGGTTAACCATAAGCCGCAATGCCGCCACTTCGCCTTGTTTTGGCAAGGTCTCGTTTAGGTTGACACTTCATTGATGGGGAACGCGTGACGCCGCCCGGCGCGCTCCGCGTCCGACATTCGGAGAGAATTGACATGCTCGCCTCCTTCGCTGCCAGCGCCCGCACCGTGCGCCTCGCCGCCGCCCTGATGGGCGCGCTCGCCCTCGGCGCCTGCGCCAAAGACCAGAATGCCGACGGCTTCGGCGCCGGCGGCGCCGCCACCCCCGGCAGCGCCCAGGACTTCGTCGTGAACGTCGGCGATCGCGTCTTCTTCGAGACCGACTCGACCGACCTGACCCCGACCGCGGTCGCGACCCTCGACAAGCAGTCGGCCTGGCTGCAGCGCTATCCGCGCTACACCTTCACCATCGAAGGCCATGCCGACGAGCGCGGCACCCGCGAATACAACTATTCACTCGGCGCCCGCCGCGCCCAGACGGTTCGCGACTACCTTGCCTCGCGCGGCATCGCCGGCAACCGCATCCGCACCATCTCCTACGGCAAGGAGCGGCCGGTCGCGGTCTGCAACGACATCTCCTGCTGGTCGCAGAACCGCCGCGCCGTGACGGTTCTCGACGGGGCCGGCGGCGTCTGATCCGGACAGCGCGATAGCAGCTTGACGGGGCCGGCGCTTACCGCAAGGAAAGCGCCGGTTTTTCCATATTTTGGCCGTGGTATTCGCGTGTGATAGTTCTGATCTCCGGGGCGATGCGGTTTGCTTGACATGAGCTTTGTGACGACTTCGATCTCGGGCCGGACGCGGCCCTTGTTGCGGCATGCCCTGCTTGCCGGTTTTTCGCTGCTGGCGATCGGCGTGACCCAGCCTGCCGCGGCGCAGGATGCGGCCGATCTCGTGGTCCGCACCAGCCGCCTCGAGAATCAGTTGCGTCAGCTTTCCGGCCAGATCGAGCAATTGCAGTTCGAGAACCGGCGCCTGACCGAGCAGCTGCGCAAATTCCAGGAAGATGTCGACTTCCGCCTGTCGGAGCGCGGCGGCCAGCGTGGCGGCGCCGCTCCGGCGCCTGCACCGCAAGCCACTCGCCCGGCCAATCCGCCGCCGCAGCAGCCGGGGCGTGAGCGCCGCGGCGACGCCTTCGACCCCGCCGCTCAGCCCGGGGCTGCTGGCGGGCCGCGCCAGCTCGGCCAGATCATCGACGAGGAGTTCGCCGGGGACCAGGGGCAGGGCCCGATGGATCTGTCCAGCGTCGGTCGTCCCGTGCCGGACGGCGCGCTGCCGCCGGCGACGCCGCGTGGCCCGAGCGTCGCGGCGACGGGGCAGGCAGGTTCCCCGCGCGAGCTCTACGATCTCGCCTACGCCCACGTGCTGCGCAAGGAGTATGAGCGCGCCGAGATGGGCTTCCGGGAGTTTCTGCAGAGCTATCCGCGCGATCGCCTGGCGGCGGATGCGACCTTCTGGCTCGGCGAGAGCTATTTCCAGCGCCGGCGCTATCGCGAGGCGGCCGAGCAGTTCCTGAAGATCTCGCGCGACTTTCCGAAGGCCGGCAAGGGCGCCGACAGTCTGCTCAAGCTCGGCATGTCGCTGAACGGACTCGGCGCGCGCGACCAGGCTTGCGCAACCTACGCCAAGGTCGGCGTCGACTATCCCGCCGCCTCCAATGCGGTGCGCCAGGGTGTCGAGCGCGAGCAGCGGCGCGCCCGCTGCGCTTGAGCGCAGAGCTTGCCCAGCCACACCAAGCCGAGCCGCTGACGGCAGCGGAAGCCGCTCGCCTGTTTCGCCCGCTCGCGGGTGAGGACGTGCTGCTCGTCGCGGTATCCGGCGGGCCGGATTCGGTCGCTCTCCTGGCGCTTCTGGCCGAATGGGCCGGTCATGACCGACCGCGGCTCCTGGCGGTCACCGTCGATCACGGCCTGCGTCCCGAGGCGGCACAGGAGGCGCGCCAGGTCGGCAGGCTCTGTGCCCGGCTGGGTGTGGAGCATCGCACCAGGCACTGGCCCGGGAACAAGCCGCAGACCGGCCTGCAGGAGAAGGCGCGGATCGCGCGCTATGCCTTGCTGGCTGAGGAGGCGAAGGCTTTCGGCGCCAGGACGATCGTCACCGCCCACACCGGCGACGACCAGGCCGAGACCCTGTTGATGCGCATGGCTGCCGGTTCGGGCCTTGCTGGTCTTGCGGGCATGGCGCCGCGCAGCGCCTTAAACGGTATCGAGTTGGCAAGACCGCTGCTCGGAATTGGGAAAGTCCGGCTCGTCGCGACCTGCGAGGCGCGCAGGCTCCCTTTCGTTCGCGATCCGTCCAATGACGATCCGCGCTTCACCCGCGTCCGCTGGCGCGGGCTGCTACCAGAGCTGGCCGAGGCCGGGCTGACTGCGGTGCGCCTCGGTCAGCTAGCAGGCCGGATGGCACGGGCCGACGCGGCGCTGGACCGGCTCGCAGCCCGCTCGCTGGCTGCTGTGCCGGCGGGCGACGAAGCCGGACAACGCTGGTTCGATTTCGCCCGTCTCTGCCAGGAGCCGGATGAGATCGTCATCCGGGGCCTGGCTTTGGCGCTCGCCGCGGCGCAGGACAGTGATACGCAAGCGCAAGCGCCGCTGCGCCTGGCGCGGCTCGAGGATTGCGCGCAGGCGCTGATCGCCGCGGCGCGCGAGGGCAAGGCAGTCCGGCGCACGCTCGGCGGCTTCCGCCTGTCGCTCGCCAGCGACGGCGTTTTGACGCTCGCGCGCGAGGGTGCGAGGCGGCGAGGCGTTCACCCTGCGACGGTATAGCCCTAAGAAGGGCCAGGCTTCCCTTGGCAAGGGGGCATGGGGGCCCTAGATTAGGCAGCGAAAATCATGAGGCTCGCGCGGCAAGCCCGCCGGCGAGCGGATCGGAACCCTGATGAATCCGAACTTCCGCAATTTCGCCCTCTGGGTGGTGATCTTCCTGCTTGTTCTGGCGCTGGTCACCTTGTTCCAGAGCCCGAGCCAGCGCGCCAGCACCAACGAGATCCCCTATAGCCAGCTGATCAACGAGTCCGAGGCCGGCCGCATCGCGAATGTCGTGGTCGCCGGACAGGAGATCACCGGCACCTTCTCCGACGGGCGCAGCTTCGTCACCTACGCCCCCTATGGCGACCCGGCCCTGCTGAAGACGCTGGCTCAGAAGGGCGTACAAGTGTCGGCCCGCGCCCCATCCGAGGGCACGCCCTGGTTCATGGCGCTCCTGGTCAATTCGCTGCCCTTCGTGATCTTCATTGGACTGTGGATCTTCATGTCCCGCCAGATGCAGAACGGCGCCGGCCGGGCGATGGGCTTCGGCAAGTCGAAGGCGAAGCTCCTCACCGAGGCGCATGGCCGCGTCACCTTCGAGGACGTCGCCGGCATCGACGAGGCCAAGGAAGATCTGCAGGAGATCGTCGAGTTCCTGCGCGATCCGCAAAAGTTCCAGCGCCTGGGCGGCCGCATCCCGCGTGGCGTGCTGCTCGTCGGCCCTCCGGGTACCGGTAAGACGCTGACCGCGCGCGCCGTCGCCGGCGAGGCGAATGTGCCGTTCTTCACCATTTCGGGCTCCGACTTCGTCGAAATGTTCGTCGGCGTCGGCGCCAGCCGCGTGCGCGACATGTTCGAGCAGGCCAAGAAGAACGCGCCCTGCATCATCTTCATCGACGAGATCGACGCGGTCGGCCGCCATCGCGGCGCCGGCCTCGGCGGCGGCAATGACGAGCGCGAGCAGACGCTGAACCAGCTGCTGGTGGAGATGGACGGGTTCGAGCCGAACGAGGGCGTGATCATCATCGCCGCGACCAACCGTCCGGACGTGCTCGACCCCGCGCTGCTGCGCCCCGGCCGCTTCGACCGCCAGATCGTCGTGCCGAATCCGGACGTCGCCGGCCGCGAGAAGATCCTGCGCGTGCATGTGCGCAAGGTCCCGCTCGCGCCGGATGTCGATCTCAAGGTGCTGGCCCGCGGCACGCCCGGCTTTTCCGGCGCCGACCTGATGAACCTCGTCAACGAGGCCGCCCTGCTGGCCGCCCGCCGCGGCAAGCGCATGGTGACGCACCTTGAGTTCGAGGACGCCAAGGACAAGGTCATGATGGGCGCCGAGCGCAAGTCGATGGCGATGTCCGAGGAGGAGAAGAAGCTGACCGCCTATCACGAGGCGGGCCATGCCATCGTCGGCCTCTACGTGCCGGCCGGCATCCCCGTCCACAAGGCGACGATCATCCCGCGCGGCCGCGCGCTCGGCATGGTCAAGTTCCTGCCGGAGGGCGACCGCTACTCGATGAAGTTCAAGGAGTTCACCTCGCAGCTCGCGGTCGCCATGGGCGGGCGCGTCGCCGAGGAGATCACCTTTGGCAAGGAAAACATCACCTCGGGCGCCACTGGCGACATCCAGCAGGCGACCAAGATGGCCAAGGCCATGGTCACGCAAATGGGCTATTCGGACGAGCTCGGCCTCGTTGCCTACGGCGACCAGCAGGAAGAGGTCTTCCTCGGAATGTCGATGGGCCGGACGCAGAACCTGTCGGAGGCGACCGCGCAGAAGATCGACAGCGAGGTGCGCCGTTTGGTTCACCAGGGCTATGTCGACGCCAAGGAGATCCTCAGCAAGCACCATGACGAATTCGTCGCGGTGGCCGAGGCGCTGCTCGAATACGAGACGCTGACCGGTGACGAGATCCGTGACCTGATCGCCGGCAAGCGCCCCTCGCGCGACGCTGACGACACGCCGCACGCCCCGCGCGGCTCGGCCGTGCCGAGCGCCGGCAAAGGCCGCAAGCGCGACGAGCCGGACGCCGGCCTGGAGCCGCAGCCTCAGGCCTGAAGCGGTACTGCACCATCGCAGTGACAAGGGCGGCCTTGTGGCCGCCCTTTCTTTTGCCGTTTCTCCCCGCAATCCACCGGGCAGAGGCATAGCCCTGCTTGACGGATACGGTTCGACACAATTTGTGAGAGGCTGAGCAGGCGAAACGCCTGTATGAGCTGAAAAAAAGCAATTGATCGGACAGGGTTCCGAGGACACTCCTGATGACACGCAAATATTTCGGCACTGACGGCATTCGCGGGCGCGCCAATGGCGTGATCACGCCTGACCTCGCCATGCGCGTCGGCCAGGCGACCGGCATCGCCTTCCGTCGTGGCGACCATCGCCATCGCGTGGTGATCGGCAAGGATACGCGTCTGTCCGGCTACATGATCGAGACCGCGCTGATCGCTGGTTTCACCTCTGTCGGCATGGACGTGCTGCAGCTCGGCCCGATGCCGACGCCGGCGGTGGCAATGCTGACGCGCTCGATGCGCGCCGACCTCGGCGTGATGATCTCGGCTTCGCACAACCCCTATGAAGACAACGGCATCAAGCTGTTCGGCCCCGACGGCTACAAGCTCAGCGACGAGGTCGAGGCCGAGATCACCCGGCTGATCGATTCCGATCTCGGCAAGCAGCTGTCGCCCTCGGCGCTGCTCGGCCGGGCCAAGCGCATCGACAGCGCCCATGCTCGCTATATCGAGTTCGCCAAGCGCACGTTGCCGCGCAATCTCGGCCTGGACGGTTTGCGCATCGTGCTCGACTGCGCCAATGGCGCCGCCTACAAGGTCGCGCCCGAGGCGCTCTGGGAGCTCGGCGCCGAGGTCATCACCATTGGTGACGAGCCTGATGGCTTCAACATCAACAGGGATGTCGGCTCGACCAGGCCGGAGGCCTTGTCGAGCAAGGTGCGCGAATTGCGTGCCGATCTCGGTATCGCGCTCGACGGCGATGCCGACCGGGTTTTGATCGTCGACGAGCATGGCCAGATCGTCGATGGCGATCAGCTCATGGGCGTGATCGCGCGCAGCTGGCAGGAAGACGGGCGGCTTTCGGCGCCGGGCATTGTCGCGACCGTGATGTCAAATCTTGGCCTGGAGCGCTATCTGGCCGGTCTCGGCTTGTCGCTGGCCCGCACCGCGGTCGGCGACCGCTACGTGCTGGAGCATATGCGCGCCAACGGCTTCAATCTCGGCGGCGAGCAATCCGGCCACATCATTCTCTCCGACTACGGCACCACGGGCGACGGGCTGGTCGCGGCGCTGCAACTGCTCGCCGTGGTCAAGCGGCAGGAGAAGCCGGTCTCCGAAGTCTGCCATTGCTTCGAGCCGCTGCCGCAGATCCTCAAGAACGTCCGCTACAAGCAGGGCCGCCCGCTGGAAGAAAAGCCGGTGGTCAGCGCGATCAAGGCAGCCGAGCTACTGCTCGGCGAGAGCGGGCGGCTGGTGATCCGTCCTTCCGGCACCGAGCCGGTGATCCGCGTCATGGCCGAGGGCGACGACCGCGATCTCGTCATGCGGGCCGTCGACGAAGTGGTCGAGGCGGTGACCAAGGCGGCCGCCTGAGCGCGCTCTGCCGCCCTTGCATCGCTGTTCCGGCCAGGCCGTGACCGGCACGGCATGCCGTTTTCAGAGCGGCGACTATTTGGCCGATAGACTCCGCATGATTGGGCGCTGTCAGCGTCCAAGCAGCTGTTTACGGGTCGATAGGGTTAGTTTTTAGGGTTAAGTCTCATTTAAGAAATCCATGGCAGGGTTTCCCCATCGGTAACTCGCGCGCACTCGAGTCCAGCTGCGCGCAAACTTGAAGGGACCTGCCATGGGCAGCCTGAAAACCCTTGCGCTCGCAGGCGCCATGGCCGTGTGCGCATCCGCCATTGCCAGCGCCGCGGACTTTCCGGTCGCCCAGCCTGTGCCTCCGCCGCCGCCGGAGCTGCGCGGCACGATCTCGTCGGGCATCTATCTGCGTGGCGATATCGGTGTGAGCGTCACCAATTACGGCGACTACAACCAAGCGGACATCACCCAGTTCGGCGGAGTCTTCGTCACCAAGGAGGACAGATCGAACTCCTACTTCGCCGGCGTTGGTGTCGGCTATCGCTTCAACAACTGGTTCCGCGTGGACGGCACGCTGGAGTATCGCGGCGGCGCTACGATCGGCGCGACCGACGTCGTCTTCAACCCCTTCATCGGCGGTAACCAGTCCAACACCTACAAGGGCAACCTTTCGTCGATGGTCGCCCTGTTCAACGCTTACGTCGATCTGGGTACCTGGAACTGCCTGACGCCCTATATCGGTGCCGGTATCGGCTATGCGACCAACCGCATCAGCGGCCTGACCGACCAGGGGCTGCAATATACCGGGGCCGGCACGCTCGGCACGGCCGGTAATGGCGACAAGTCCGGAATGGCCTGGGCGCTGATGGCAGGCGTCGGCTACGAGGTGAACAAGAACCTCACACTCGAAGTGGGCTACCGCTATCTCAATCTCGGCGATGCTCATTCGGGCCGCATCCGCAACGCCTTCCTGAACGAGAGCTATGCGCCGCTGAAGGTCAAGGACATCGACAGCCACGATTTCCGCATCGGCATGCGCTGGAACTTCGGCGATCCCGATTGCTGCGGCCCGAAGGAGCAGCCGATCTACGCGCCGGCTCCGGTCGTCCGCAAGTACTGAGCGACCTGATAATCCTATCTGATGGCCGCGCGAGCCTAGCTCGCGCGGCTTTTTCGTTTTCAGCCGGGCCATCGCCGAGCCGCCGGCGAATCTCATGCTGATCCGGACGCCGTCCTGCCGGGATCAGCCGTTGATGCACGGCAGTTGACATACTCCCATGGAGTATCCTAGCCGTATTGAATGACAAGCCATGCCGCATAACCCGGACGAGAAAAAACGTGCCGTCTCGCGCCTGCGCCGGATCAAGGGGCAGGCGGAAGCGCTGGAGCGCGCGGTCGAAGCCGGGGTCGATTGCAGCGCGCTGCTGCAACAGATCGCAGCGCTGCGCGGCGCCGCGAACGGATTGATGGCCGAGGTGCTGGAAAGCCATCTGCGCGAGACCTTCGGCCTTGCGCAGGGAAACGGACGTCGCCGCGAAGACGAGGCCGGTTTCGAGTCCGAAGCCGAGCTCGACGGAATCATACGGATGCTGCGAACCTATCTGAAATAGGCGCGGGCAACGCTCTGAAGGAGGATGCTGAGATGAAGACACGTGCCGCCGTGGCCTGGGAGGCCGGCAAGCCGCTGACGATCGAGACCATCGAGATCGGCGGGCCCAAGGCCGGCGAGGTTCTGGTCGAGGTCATGGCGACCGGCATCTGCCATACCGACGCCTATACGCTGTCCGGCCTGGACTCCGAGGGCAAGTTCCCGGCGATCCTCGGCCATGAGGGCGCCGGCATCGTGCGCGAGGTCGGCGCCGGCGTGACGACGCTCAAAGCCGGCGACCACGTCATCCCGCTCTACACCCCGGAATGCCGCAGCTGTAAGTCCTGCCTGTCGCGCCGGACCAATCTCTGCACCTCGATCCGCGCCACGCAGGGGCAGGGGCTGATGCCGGACGGCACCTCGCGCTTCTTCTGCGATGGCGGCGAGGTCTTCCACTATATGGGCTGCTCGACCTTCGCGAACTTCACCGTCCTGCCCGAGATCGCGCTGGCCAAGGTCCGCGAGGACGCGCCCTTCGACAAGATCTGCTATATCGGCTGCGGCGTGACCACCGGCATCGGCGCAGTGATCTACACCGCCAAGGTCTGGCCGGGCGCGAACGTCGTGGTCTTCGGCCTCGGCGGCATCGGCCTCAACGTCATCCAGGGCGCCCGCATGGTCGGGGCCGACAAGATCATCGGCGTCGACATCAATCCGGCCAAGCGCGCGATGGCCGAAAAATTCGGCATGACCAACTTCATCAACCCGGCCGAGATCGGCAACGACAAGGTGGTGCAGGCGATCGTCGACCTGACCGGCGGCGGCGCCGACTTCTCCTTCGACGCCACCGGCAACACCACTGTGATGCGTCAGGCGCTGGAGTGCTGCCATCGCGGCTGGGGCGAGTCGATTATCATCGGCGTCGCCGAGGCCGGCAAGGAGATCGCGACAAGGCCGTTCCAGCTCGTCACCGGCCGCGTCTGGAGGGGCACGGCCTTCGGCGGGGCGAGGGGGCGAACCGACGTGCCGAAAATCGTCGACTGGTACATGGAGGGGAAGATCAACATCGACGACCTGATCACCCACAAGCTCTCGCTCGACGAGATCAATCACGGCTTCGACCTGATGCATGAGGGCAAGTCGATCCGCTCGGTCGTCGTCTACTGACGAAACGACCTGCTCCGGGAACGCCTGCACGCGATCGGTGTTGATCGGTGCAGGCTCACCCGGAGGCCGTCATGACATTGAAGATCGCATCGCCCGAGAAGCGATCCTTCTTTACCCGGTTGTCGCAGGCGACGGCGCATTGGGCGGGCAAGCCGCAAACCTTCTTCGTCGCGCTCGCCATCATCGTCGTTTGGGCGCTATCGGGGCCGGTGTTCGGCTTCAACGACACCTGGCAACTGGTGATCAACACCTCGACGACGATCGTCACCTTCCTGATGGTGTTCATCATCCAGAACAGCCAGAACCGCGACACGGCGGCGATGCAGATCAAGCTCGACGAACTCATCGACAAGGTCGAAGGGGCTCGCGAGGAACTGCTCGATCTCGAGGAACTCGACGAGGACAAGCTCGAGGAGATGCGGGCGGAGTTCGAGGAACTGGCGCGCAAGGCACGCGCGGCGCGCGAAGGCCGCTCCGGCTGATTCTTTATGGAATGGCTCGCCCCTTACCCTCGGCGCAAGATTGCGTCGGCCGCAAATGGCACGGAGGTGAGCCGATGAATGAGATCAGGGTTCTGGGAATC
>NZ_JBHSLW010000036.1:0-19502 GCF_042657265.1 Allobosea eneae | reverse complement strand
CACCATCGCCTCCGCGACGGCCTTCCTCTACGCAGCCGCCGCCATGGTTCTTATCCGCCGCATCGCGCGAGCGTCATGAGTTCCGGGACGGACTCTGAGGCGCAAAAGCGTCGAGAATCAGCAGAGCCCGCACACCGGCTTCGAGCGGCGTGTTGAACAGTTGGGGCTGGGCAATGGGAAGGCTCAGGCCCACGGCATGCGTCCGACATTCGCGAAGTGGTGGCACGCGCCCTGTTTGACGCTGGGGGTCACGCGATTATGCCGACCAAGCGCGCCGGTAACCTGGGCGGTGGAGGCCACTCCCATGATCTGCGTAAGCCTCTCGTAAAGGGGCGCCGTGCCCAGCGCGTGATATCGATCAATCACGGTCTCATGCACGTCCTCGTCGACATTGTCGATCTGGCCGGCCGGCAGATTGTCGCGAAAATGGCGTCGAAACGCCTGACGTTCGAGATACCGTCGACGGGCATTGACGATCTGGGGACCGTAGGTCGCGTCGGCAATGACCTCCGCGTAGCTATTGAAAGGTGTATCCCTGGCGGCGGCGAACACCGTCATAAGCTGGGTCACATAAGCAGACTCTTCGTCAGCGACATTCTCCGGCACGTCGGCGACCCGCACCCGAGGAGCCTCGCCCGGATCAATGTCGAGATGCTCATGCAGGACGGCTCGCATCTGCGGCTTCTCCACCAGTTCGCTGGCCTTCCAGAGCTCGACATTCTCGAACGTGTAAGCGCTGATCACCGTCCTGAGTGCCGGGGTCAGCGGGCACGGCGTCGTCGTTATGCCGTTTAGGCAATAGGTGTCCCAATTCTCGATCAGGAAGTCTGCGATGAGCGACGGTCGGTCTATCATCTTTTTGACGTCCCTGACCGCCGAATTGGGGCAGACGAATACGTAACTGGTGGGCAGCGTGAACTCGCCCTGGGCGGCGTAAAAGAAGATCTTGCCAAGCTCGGTTGCGAATTCGGCCTTGCCCAAGGGCGCCTTCAGGTGCTTGCACTGGTAGTTGTGCCAGTCACCGTCGTACCGGCGGGCCGAGAGAAAGCCGACGGCATCGCGCCCCATATCCGCAGACGCGGTTGGACGCTCAAACCCGCAGTAGGTGTCCGCCACTTTTGCGAGCCACTTCTTAACCAGGTCTTCGAGCTCGCTGTCAGTTAGATTCAGGATCTGGCGATCTTCGTTGAATGCCATCGTGCGCTATTCCCCCTTCGCGCTAGCCTCAGACCTGACGACGGGCGTTGCCTGCCAACCCCGCCGATTTCCCTGATAGTGCCGCCGATCACCGCACACCACCATGCGGTATAGCGAACTGCCATTTCCACGCAATTGTCCGATACTTCCGTGCCCAAGCCGGCAGCGCGGCAGCTTTCGACCTAATACTTGCCGTTCGCCGCAGTGAAAGCGGATGTCTGCTCTCAGCGAGAGTGGCCGCGCTGTCGGCCGCATCCGCGACCTCTTCACCGAAGATTGGGGCGGCTGTTTCGAGGATGCCGTGTTGCTCAACCGGCTTTTCGTCGGAAAGCTAGAAGACATCACCGCCGTGCTGCAGGCGACAGAAGGATGGAAGTGGATCGCCGTCTATGCGCCTTCATGCTCGGCGTGGAGGTGGCGCGCTGGGCCCATGTCTCCGGCACTGGCCTGATCGGCGCGGGCTTGGTCGGGCTGGTGGCAGGCGCTGTCGCCTATGGTCGGCTGATCGTCCTGTTCATTGCGGTGCGCCTCCGAACCGAACTGCCCGTAATCAGACGTTCCCGGCGTCGGCTAAGGGCCAGCCTCGGCCGTCGCGGCGTCGCGGCGTCGCCGGAATTTGATTAGGCGAAACCGGATGGCCCAGACGTCGGCTAGGCGTCAACTCTCTGATTGTTCAATTGCAGCCGCCGCCGCGCTCCAGTGGTAATCTCTTGCGGGAGCCGGCCCCCTCGCCGCCTCTCATCCGAGGATCGCGATCCCGTGCGACGGTACGACTGCCCAGGTGCTTCTGGTTGCCTTTAAAGGCGCCGAGAAGCCGCCACAGCATTCGAGGCTCACAGTCAATCGCTCTATCGAGGCGTACCGCCGCAGGTCCGTAGACGGGGAAACCCTTGGAACTTCGCCGCAAGGCGTCGAGGGGCGCGACGTGAGCGGCGATGCCTTAGCATCAGATCGATGGGCTCATCATCAATCGAAGGCTACGAGGACCGCGGAGCTCGTTGAACCGTCCATCGCGCGGATCGGCGGAGACTCAATCTGGTTGTGAATGGCGCCTTGGAGGAGATCGATCTGAGCCCGCTGCGAGCGATGTACGACCTCGTCCAGGCGAAGCTCTCAGCAGATTTCGCTCTCATCCTCGATATCGTCGGTTTCTTCATCGGCGGCGCGCTTCGCTTCGTCGATAGCCTCGGCGAGATCGTCGGTCAGCCTTTCGATCAGGCTGTCCATTTCTAGAAGATCTGCTTCCCCGACCTCCAAACCGACGATCTCTTCGGCGTACTCATCGTTCGTGAGCTCGCGGACGCAGTACGCGAACCGCTCGTCATCAGCGATGATGCTCAGCTTACGAAGAAGGCGACGACATTGCTCAGCCTCAGAAACCGTCCCCGTCGCGTAGCAGACGACATCGTGGCCATCACCATTGCCCCAGACCACCGAGTAGGTACCCTTAGCGGAAGTCTCATCGACCATTTAGCAAACTCCTATTCACAAGGCGGCTCTCATCGGCGCCGTAATTAACCGACCTTTCATGACCGACCTTGGCGTCCGCCGTCTTGATGTTCCCAGATTCCGACCTGCGCGCTCGTCGTAGAAGAATTAACGGCGCGGCTGGAATGCACAGCGCGCCTTGGAACCTAAAACATCCGGCAAATCGGAAGGGAGATCGGAACCCATTTTCGGGAACCCCCGCGAACCTGAGCCGACAAAGCCGTTCCGGGTCATGAGAGCCCGGACGGATATTGGGATGAAGAGTGAGAATGAGGGCGGCGACACCGCCCGGACCGAGGCGCGACCGAGCGCGGACCATCTGGCGCGCTACCAGCGCAGCTACCGTATGACGACGGATCGGCCGGCACGCTTCTACTGGCTCTGGCAGGAGGCGATGGCGCATGCGCTGCTGCTGGAGCAGCAGCCGGAGCGCAGCTATCCGCAGCACGGCGACCTGACAGGTTTGCAACTGGCGGAAGGGGCGCGCGCGACCGCCCGCTTCTTCGCTTTCCTGTTGGCCGAAGCGCCGGCGCGGGAGACCGAGCACTTCGAGGCCAAGATCATGGTCTACGAGGCGATGGTCTTCGACGAGGATGAGTTCCGCCGTTCGCGCACCCCCTGGATGGTCGAGGCCGCGATGCAGCAGGATGCGCACGAACTCGGTATCAACCTGACCAAGGTGGCGGTGACGCCCGGCACCGAGAGCCGGCACTGAGGACGCGGCCCCATGTTCGTGATCTACGATCTCGAGACCACCGGTCTCGAACCGCAATGGAACGTGCCGCTCCAGGTTGCCTTCCTTCACACCGATGAGAACCTCGCTTGCCTTGGCGAGTTCTCGCTGCGCTGCCGCTTGCCGGGTCATATCGTGCCGTCGCCCGGCGCGCTGATGACCACCGGCATCCGGCCCGAGCAGCTCGAACAGGCGCCGCTCTCCTCGACCGAGATGCTCTGCGTCATCGCCAAGGCCCTGGAGTCCTGGGCGCCGGCGACCATCATCGGCTACAACACGATCAGGTATGACGAGGAGATCCTCCGGCACGCCTTCTTTACCCATCTGCTGCCGCCATACGGCACGCAGCTGAACGGCCACCGCCGCGCCGATCTCCTGACCATGGTCAGGGCGGTAGCGATGCTGGAGCCGAACGTGATCTCGATACCGCTGAACACCATGGGCAAGCCGAGCTTCAAGCTCGGTGAGGTCTGTCGGGTCAATGGTATCGCCCTGTCCGAGGAGGCGGCCCATGATGCCCTCGCCGACGCGAAGGCGACGCTCGCCCTGTTCCGGCATCTGCGCGAGGTCGCGCCTATAACTGTCGCAACCCTGCTGAGCCTCGCCGACAAGGCGGTCGCGAACCGCAGGCTCGCCGGCGGCGAGGTTCTCTTGCTCGGCGGCTCGTCGCGATTGGCGCCGGTCGTCGGCGTGACGCCGAACCCGACCGTCGCAACGTCCTGGGCGGCGGCCGATCTCACGATCGATCCGGCGAGCTATCTCGATCTCGCGGCAGACGAGATCGGCAAGCTCATCTTCAGCTCAGGCCCCCGTCCGATCCGGATGATCAAGACCAATGTCCAGCCGATCCTGCTCGCATACGAGCAGGGCTGCCACGCCCTGTCGCCCGAGCATCGCGATAGCCAGCTCTACCACGAGCGCGGGGCCCGCATCCGGAGTCATGCCGGTTTTCGGGCGAACCTTACGGCCGCCCTGGCGAACCGCTTCGCCGATCGCGAGCCGTCGCCGCACCATGAGGCGACGCTCTATTCCGGCGGGTTCATCTCGAACGACGATGCCCGTGCCTGTGTCCGCTGGCATGGCTCGCCCTGGGCGGACCGCCCCGCGATCGCGGCCGGTTTCAGCGACGAGCGGCTCAAGGCCTTTGCCAACCGGCTGAGCCTGCTGGAGGCGCCGCAATCGCTCTCGCCGGCAGCGTGGCGCAAAGGCCAGTCCTGGCTGCGCGATCGGCTGACGACCGAAGCCGATGTCCCCTGGCTGACTGTGCCGAAGGCGCTCGGCGAGGTAACGACCTTGCGTCAGACGCTCCCGCCCGAAGACATCGGCGGCCACGCCCATCTCGATGCGATCGAGCGCTGGCTGTCTGCGCGCAATGAGTTCTTCAGGCTCGCAGCCTGAGGCGACGAGACAGCGATGATGACGAAGGCGCCGGCGACGGCGCCTTCTTCGATTCCAGAGATCGGAGGGCAGGCGCAGCCGGGATGGCTGTAACCCCACTGAGAAAGTTCCCGAGATGACGAAGACCAATCAGGATCGCGGCCTCGCGCCGCTGGTCAGCGATGGACAGGATGGAGGCGGCGGCGGGCTCGGTGCGATCCGCGACCCGCTTGCCGGGTTGGCCGATGCGCTCGGCGACGATCCCTCGCTCGCCGAGCTGATCGCCTTCCGCGACGGCGCGCCTGACCTCACGCTCTTCGCCCGTGAGGCGAAGCGCTGCGACGACGAGGCGGCACGGCTGCCCTATGGCCGCGAACAGACCCATGAGGTTCAGATGGCACGGGTTGGGCTCAAGATCGTGGCTTTGAGCTGCACCGCGATGGTCGCGATCTGGCCAGTCGACACGATCGGGGATGCCGACGCCAAGCGGGCACTGGCCCGCGAGACCCGGCTGCATGGCGACGACACCGACTATGGAATCGCGCCGATGCTGTCGGTCGAGGATGCCGACCGCCTCAGGCTGCACCGGGCCGCCTTCGCTGTCGGCGAGCTCATCGTACCGCCCGGCCCGGTCGCTCCCTCCATTGCGTATCGCGGTCTGGCCAGCTGGCCGCTATCGCGCTTCGACCTCGTCGATGCGGTGCCGCTCGCCGGAGGCGATGCATCGCTCGCCAGCGCGCAGATCGCGCGCTGGGCCGGGTTCGTCGACGCCTATCCCACGCTCTCCGATCTGGTCGATCGCTTCGCGCGGCTGATCGCGACGGCTGACCGTCTGATGGTCGTAGCCGACACGACGAGTGATGATCCCCGTCTCCTGCGCCGCGCGGCCGAGGGCGCCCGCATCCTCGCCTATCTCGCGGCGGCACGGGCCGCGATCTGGCCGGCGATGCGCTACTCGGCCGATGCCGAGGCGAAGCTCAGGCTGGTCGCGCTCGTCAATGAGCGGGCCTCGCGACCGGATCCGCTACACATGCAGGCGGCGATCCGTCATGTCGTCTCGCAGGCGAACTGGATCGCGAAGGGGTTCAGGCTCGGCGCGACGCTCGAACTGGACGCGGACTGGATCCCGATCGTCTGAGCCACGGCACGACCAGCACAGCAGATGACGGAGGCGTCCTGATCGGACGCCTCTTTCGATTCCGGGAGCGGGGGGAAACGCGACCAGATGGTCGTAACCCCAATGAAAGGTCCCGACATGACCAAGAAACATCAGGATGGCGGGCGCTCGCTCGCCCCGCGCACCGGTGGGCCGGTGGATGAGCCGAACGACACCGCGCTCCACGATCCGATCGCGCTCGTAACGCGTGTGATCGCGAGGGACGATCCCAGCGTCGATGAGCTCGTGGCCTTCCGGCTTCAGCCGATCGACCTGAAGGCGGCGGCGCGCCATGCCAAGGCCCTCCAGAACGAGGAGTTCCGTCTCAGACGTAGCAAGGAGCTGGGCGACGACCAATACGACTTCGCCTGCGCCGGCCTGCAGATCATGGCCCTCAGCCTCGTCGCGTTGGTCGCGACCTGGCCGGCCGACGATCTCGACCAGGCCGAGGCGAAACTCGCACTCGCCGAGCAGACCGGGGCCCGGCATCATCGTCACGAGAAGGACTACGTCTCGTCGATGGAGGCGTCCCACGCACGGCGCTTGCGCTGGAAGCGCGCGGCCTTCGCCGTGCCCGAGCTGATGCTGCCACCGGCTCCCACCTCGCCGCAGGGCGACAGCCGTGGGCTCGCAGCCTGGCCGCTCGCGCGTTGGGATCTCATCGCCGGCCTGCCGCTGCGTGGCGGACCGCCGGCCTTCGCCCACACGCAGATCGGCAACTGGGTCGGCTTCGCCACGGCCGCGCCCGATCTCGAGCATCTGCTGGCTCGCGCGCGCAAGATGTTCGAGACCTGCGACCGCCTGGTCTCGCTGGCGCAGCGCGGCCCCGAGAACGCCAGCGAGCTGATGGTTGCGGCGGAAGGGGCGCGGATCGCCGGCTACCTGGCGGCAGCGCAGGTCATGATCTGGCCGGTGCACAACCGGTCGGCGCTCGCGACCAAGAAAGAGATCGTCGCGCTGGTCAACCTGCGCGGCGAGATCGGTGATCCCGTCCACATGCTGGCTGCGATCAGGCACGTCGCCGCCGACGCCGCGTGGATCAAGTCGCTGCCGGTCGATGCCCGCGACGATCTCGTCTTCGGCTGGAGCGAGCTCGTCTGAAAGACGGGCAACCGGCATGATCACCACAAGGCAGCGCCTTCATCGACGCTGCCTTTCCTATTGCATGTGTTCCGCCGACTGGCCGTTGTCGCGCAGTTGGTGATGTCGTCGCCTTCAGCGCGATCGCGCAGACCGGCATCGGGCGCTAGCATCAGCAAGCGTGGCGCGGTAGCCCGGCATACCCTCGGTCACCAGATCGTCGATGCGCCAGCCGCCTGGCGCTGGGATCAACACAACGCGCGTGCGCGAGACCACTTTAGGAGCCTCCGCTTGCGCGGCGGTGACCATGATCGTCCGCCGATCGACCGCATTCCGGCCCGCTTCGACGTCGTAGCGCATTCGGGTTGGACCGCCGGCGCCCTGCGCGCCGCCGAGGCGCGGATCGCCGTCATAGATCGGGCAGCGCCGCGACAGGGGCATCGCTTCACGGACAACCTTCGCGAGACCAGGGGAGTGCGTGGCGCTCGCCGCAGCGCTCCCGCCGAAGATCGCCGCATAGTCTTCTCCCGCCTCGTAGAGCCGTTTGACGAGCTGAAGCGCTCCATCCGGTTGAGGCTGTGATTGAACTGACGTGGCGCCAAAGCCCGTCCGCTGGATCGCCACAGGGCCGATCCCGTTCGCTCCCAGCGGTATCTCGTAGCGGCGTCGGCCGGTCGGATTGCTGCGAGAATCATCCGGCCGCAGATAGTTGGTGGCGTAGGTGATTCGCCCGGGCTCGAAGACGACGTCGCTGACGCTGTCGCCCACGAGATCGATCTGGCCGAACAGGCGAAATCCCGAGCCATTCTCCGCGACGAACACCAGCCCCTTGGCCTCGACGGCATTGCCGGTCGGATCGGATTGCCAGCGCACGGAGACGAAGGCCCATCTGCGATCCCTATGCGTCGCGCCATAGTGGATATCGGCATTGAGCGCGTTGTCGGCGAGCGCGCAGCGGGTCGGCTTAAACTCCGTGCTGATGCAGTCTTGCGTCCTGGCGGTCAGCGCCGCGCTAACCTCCGCTGCCGCAGCTCCCCGTGCAACGCCAAGCGCGCCCCGCGGATCAGCGAAGTGCTCGGTCGCCTCGGCTGCGGCTTGGCCGATGCCAGCCAGCATGCAAACCGGCACCGCCAGAGCACTGATGAAGAAGAGGGGAGAGCGCATCATGATGCGCTCTCCAGCCAGCGCAGCTTGGCGTCGCGGCAGGCAAAGGTGGTCAGGCTGCTGCCGCTCATCAGGTCGGCGAGCGTCACGACGGCGCCGGTCGCGAAGCCGAGCCCCCGGACGACCGGCGTCGGATCGTTGCGGTCGAGCGTCGTCGCCAGGCAGCCGAGCAGATCCGAGGTGGTGGTCAGCGGGATCCTGCCTTCGAGGTCACCGATCGCCCAGATCTCGACGCCCCCCTCGCGGGTCACCTTGCGCAGCTTCATGGTTGCCGAGGCACCGCCCCGTGCCGGCCCGATCGTGATCGAGGGCGAGCCGAACCAGGAGATGTTGGCCGTGACGGCAAAGCCGTCGATCGCGGCGGCGCACACCACGGCGTTGTAGTCGACGGGGCCGAGGCTGCCATTGGCGCGCGGCACTCCCATCAGCTTCGGCCCGCCGAGCGTCTCGATGCCCGCCTTGTCGAGCGCGCTCTTGCAGGCGCGCTGCACAAAGGCGGCTTCCGTGCTCTTGCAGGACGTACCGATGGCACGCATCCCGTCATCCTGGCTGGAGAACAGCGTCTTCGACCAGACCTCGTTGCAGGCCTGGCGGGCCGTGCGGATCAGCTTGTCCGCGACGGTCTTGCGGCCATAGGCTTCCTCAAGCTTCTCGACGATCTCATCGGTGACCTGACGACGGATCGGCAGTACGGCAGCCTCGTAGCGTTCCTTCATGCTGCTGGCCAAGGCGGGATCGCCGATGCGCAGGTCGGGCATTGGCAGCCATTTGGCCGCGACCATCGCCTCCAGCGTCCGGTCGGTGCGTTCGGCCGCTGCGATCGCGGCCTGGATGCGAGCCTCGGCCGCCTTGGCCAGCACCGCGTCGGCCCGAGCCGTGCAGCCGGCGATGACGGCATTGATCAGGTCATCCGGATAGAAGCTGCGCAGCGGCCACCAGTTGTCCTGTGCGCCATAACCCGTGCACCATCCCTTCGCAGTGCTGATCGGCTCTTTCGCGGCCCAAGTCGCAATCCAGGCGAGCATGCCGGTGACGATCGCGTCCTTGTTCGCCAGAAGATGCGCATTCACGGTATTCCAGCAGCCGATGGTCAGGCCACGCGCCGCACGCGTGCGGCCGTCGACCTGCGCCGCGTTGGTGTCCAGCAACGGCGGTCCGGCCGAGTACCAGGGCCCGAGCAGCTCGGAACAGACAGTCGCAGCTTTCGGGATCGCCGGGCGCGACAGATCGAGAAACCCGATCACGCGCGCAACCTCGCCCGACAGCCGGGTGGCTTGGGCAGGTGTGTCGGCACCGCGCTCGCCGCCGAGCTGCTGGAGACGCTGCTGCAACGCCTTGCCCTGGGACGCGGAGCCGTCGTCCCGAAAGCGCAGGCCGGCGTCCGGGAAGGCTGACGACGCTGTTGCCACCAGGCAAAGGCTCGCGGCGGTCAGGAAGCGGGACAGGAGTTGCCGGGTCATGTGGATCTATCCTCGCGTGCCGCTGTTCGGCCGATATAAATATAGGCCTATAGACATCTGATTTAACCGCCGCTGAATCCGGCGTCGCGCGATGCTCGTGCACCGACCGAAAGACGAGTCAGGTTTAATAATGGGTCTAATTACCGTAGATAAATCGACCTTGCTGCGGTCGACATCGGCGGGTGGACGCGCGCGAACTCCTTGCCTGGAACATGAGACGGCTGCGGGTCGAGCGCGGCCTGTCGCAGGAGAAGCTGGCGCTCGATAGCAGCATCGACCGGACCTATGTCAGCCGGCTCGAGCGGCGGATCGAGAATCCCTCCATCGCCATCGTCGAGAAATTGGCGCTGACGCTCGGCGTGCCGATCGCGCAGATGTTTGCCGAGCCGAAGCAGCACGAAACCGCGCCACAGCCGCTGCGCGCCGGACGCAAGCCGAGGGGCTGACTGGCAGCGCGCCGTCACCCATGAAAGGCGGAAGGAAAAGGGAGCTCCCGATCCGCAAGGAAGGGAACCCCATGAACTCATTTGAACCACCGAAGGCTGCCGAACTCCTCGCTCGCAATCTGCGCCGACTGCGCGAGGAGCGCGGCCTGACCATCGATAATCTCAGCCGCGCGACCGTCATCGTTGCGTCTCGGCTTGCCGCGATCGAGACGGCGACCGCTCAGGCTCACCTCGACGAGGTGAGCGTCCTCGCAGTCGGGCTCGGCGTGCGCATAGCTACGCTATTCGCGACCGAGTAAGGCCGGAGCGCCTGACAGTCGCTCCGATCCAGCAGACCCAGGGCAGCGCCTTCACGGGCGCTGCCCTTTCGAGTCTTGGGGCCGCAAAGCGGCGGGTCGGCTGGAGAGAGGAGGAGTTCGACGGAACGACACCGTCACCCCTATGGATTGAAGGAACAGCCATGAAGACCACCGCCCGCCGCGACGAGCTGCTCAGCACCATCGTCATCGACAGCAGCCGGTATCCCGTCATCGACGATCTCGCGGCGCTCGAGCGCCTCGTCCCCGAGGCCCCGAGCCAGGCTGAAAGCCTCGCCATCTTCCGCCACCAGCTGCCGAGTTTGCTGGAACTCCGCGGCCGGGGCCAGGCTCACACCGAGCAGGTTCGCCGGCTGATCGGGCTGCTCGCGCGCGAGAAGGATCAGGTCGAGACCTGGATCGACATCGCCAACGCGCTCACGGTCCTGACCAACGCGTCGAACCTCGCGCTGCTCCTGCTGCCAGCCCGCAACGAGGACGATGTCTGGGCGCGCGAGCAGTTCGGCCGCAACCTGCTCCGTCACGCCCGTCAGCACGCCGACGGCGAGGAGATCGCGCTGGCGCGTCGCGCCGTGGGTGAGCTGCCGTCCAAGCCAGCGCATCTGACGCTACCGACCGGCATCGCCGAGGTCACCGAGATGATCGAGACGATGGCGCGTCGGGTCGGCGCGCTGCAGCCGAAGCCGGAGGTGGTCGCGCCCGGCGCTCCGAGCAGCCATTCGCTGGAGCAGGCCGACAGCCTGAAGGCCTACTTCGACGCGGCGTCGGATCTCGCCGGCCTGTTCGGTGGTGCCCAGAAGGTGCTGGCGCTGGTCGACAGTCTGCGCGGCATCGCAGAGCCGGATGTCATGACCGCCGATGCGATCGAAGGCGGGCTGATCCTGGCCTACGCCCGGCTGATCCGCGTCGCACTCTGGCCGGCACGCTACTACGATGACGTCTCCGCGAAAACCGCCGCGCGCGATCTCGTGCGCTCACGCGATGCCGATCCCGACCAGCTTGGCGCGCTCTGGGAGATCGCCTTCGGCCAGGGCGAGACGGTCGCCGGGCAGAGCAGTCGCTTCCTCAACGTCGGTGAGCACGACTGATAGCCGCGTCGCGGCATTCAGCTCGGACAGTCTGGAAGGCGCGTCTCCGCGGACGCGCCTTTCCTCATGGCGCGGATGGGGAGCTGGAGGGGCGCGCAGTCCGACCCCCAGGACAAAAGGTTCACGACCATGACGGATACCGCCGGTACCCTCCGCGATCTGACGCTCGCAACGACGAGGTTGCGTCCCATTCTCGACGAGCTCGCCCGGCTCGAGACGCAGCTTCCCGACATATCCGGTGATCAGAAGCGTCATGCCGCGCTGCTCGAGCGGCTCCCGCCGCTCCTCGACCTGCGCGGCCGGGCGCTGGTTCATGTGCAGCAGTACGAGCGCTTCCTCGTGCTCGCCGAGGCCGATCCCTGCGCCCTCAAGGACCGCGTCGACACCGGTAACGCGCTCGCAATCCTTGCGCATGCTGGGGAGATTGCGATGCTGCTCGTACCGCCGGACTCTCCCGAAGACGACTTCGCACGTGCCATGCTGGCAAAGGAGCGCGCCCGACAGTACCGCGCCGATGGCGACGGCCATCACGATCCAGCGCTGATGAAACGTGCGCTGCGGACGACCGTTCGGGCGGGCGGGATGCGGCTGGTGATCGGCGCGCGCATTCCGGTCGGCATGGAGATGGCGGCACGACGCTTCCGCGGGGAGGTCCTGCCGGAGCGGGACGAAAACGAGACCGGCCCCGGCGTCTACCACCTCGAAGACGCGCTTGCGCTGGAGACCTGGTTCAACGCGCCTCCGGATCTCACTGCCCTGCTCGACAATGCATGGCGCCTCTTCGCCGCCATCGACGCCTGGTCGGAGCCCGGGGAGCCCGGGCCGTCCTGGCATGCGGCCCGGCGCGGTGCTCTGATCCTCGCCTATGCAAGGCTCTGCCGCATCGGGCTGTGGCCGGCACGCAGCTCCGGCGACCTGGTCGCGAAGATGGAGGTAGAGCGGCTCGTCTCCGGACGCACCGCCGATCCCGATTTCATGCGCGCACTCGTCGAGATCGCGCTCGGCGTCGGCCGCCGTATCGCCCGGCAGGGACCGCCCTTCGTGACGGTTCTCGGCGGCGTCGAGCTGTGAGGCCGGTCATGAGCAGCGTGATGCCAACCACATCCGAGGACGAGGCCGAGTTCGTCCGGTCCTGGCGCGATCACGAGAATCGGGTCCTGCTCAGCCATCTGCGCCGGCAACGTGCCGACGGCCCTGAGCCTAAACACCACAAGCCCGCCCCTGAGCCGGCTTTGGCCGTTCCACCGAGTGGTCCCTCGATCGCAATCTTCGACAGGGCCGCGCTGCTCAAGCAGATTAGGATTGCCGGTGGCGACCCGTCTGCCGAGGACGAAGCACCCGTCGCCTCTGTCTCCAGCGACGAGCAGCCGCGGCTGGCGCAGTTGCGCGCGCTCGCCAACGTGGATCCGCTGCGCCGCCTCGTGGTCGCCGACGCCGGCATGCGCGAGCGCCTCGCCCGATTGCGCGAGGAATGCCCCGGCTTCAGCGGAGTCATCGCCCTGGTCGAGCGAGCCGTCGCGCTCTCCGCCATCGCCGGTACCGGCATCGCCTTCCCGCCGCTCCTGCTCGTCGGCCCACCTGGGCTGGGCAAGACCCACTTCTCCTGCCGGCTCGCTGCTGCGCTCAGTGTCGAGCAGCATGCCTTCAGCTGTGCGACCAACTCCGACGCGCAGGCGCTTCTCATCGGTCACCCGCCAACCTGGCGCGGGGCGCGGATGGGTGTGCTGACCGAAGCGCTGCTCACCGGCGAGATTGGAAATCCCCTGATTGTCCTTGACGAGGTCGACAAGTTCGTCACGCACTCGAGCGAGAAGCCCTACAACAGCCTTCTCGCCGTGCTTGAGCCGGAAAACGCCCGCGCTCTCGTCGATGAGTATCTGCGCATCCCGTTCGACCTCTCGCGTTGCCTGATCATCGCCACGGCGAACGATCTCGATCTGCTACCGGCCTTCATCCAGGACCGGTTCCTCATCGTGATGGTGACACCACCTGATAGTGCCATGCTGCGCGCGATTGCGAGCCGCATCGCCGCCGACATCACCGCCGCGCACGGCAATGCCTTCGCCCAGCCAGACGAGACTGTCGTGGCGCGCCTCGCCCGCACCAACCCGCGCGGCATCCGCCGGCTCGTCATGCTAGCGCTCGGCTTCGCCGCAGCGGCCGGACGGCGTCATCTCATCGTCGCGGATATCGCTGCCGCGGAGGCCGTTGCCGACACGAAGAGCGCGAGGGAGCCGATCGGGTTCATCCGACCAAGGTGCAAGGACGAAGGGGAACGGGAGTGAGGGTGAGATGGGGAATGCCCCCCAGGGAGCCCGAGACGACAGAGAGAAAGAATCCAATGACAACCAGCTCCACGCCTGCCACCCGCTCGACACGCTCGATCGGTAGCCCGCTCCTCCCGCCAGGCTCGGCCGGTGCCGTCACCGAATGGTTCCCGACGCAATGGCCGAGGATCGGCGGCAAAGCGCTGCTACCCCTGGCCGACAACGCCTTCACCGGAGAGCGCTTCCGCGCGGCCTACCAGGCTGGCAAGCTCGTGTTCGTCTACGTCGCCGGATGTGGCGAGGATCACAGCATGCCGACCGTCGCGACCGGCTTGCTCGGCCTCGCGCGCCGCCTCAGGATGCCGATCCACAAGGTCTCGGTGACGGCGCAGGTCAATCTGCGCGACCGGTTCCGTGAGCTGAACGTCGACCACTACGGGGCGCTCACTACCAGCGGCGACGGATATCGCTGTTCCGATCTCGGCTACGATAACTGGATGGCGCAGCACATCCTGCCGAAGGGCAAACCGCTCACCGGCTCGCCGGTCGTGCTCGCCGAACGCTGCCTGGCGGTCAGGTTGCCGGCGAACCTCTCGATCCGCGAGTTCGACAAGCTCCTTCATGGCCGCATGCGCAACGCCGCGCTCAATCCCTGGCTTAAAAGTGGGGCCGGAAGTGCGCACTGCGACCTGCTCGGAATCGACCCTCGGGAAGCCATGCGCGCCACCGCCTACGGCTTCGGCGAGATCATGCGCGCGAGCGAGTCGCAGGAGTTCTACATCTTCCGGCCGAAGGGCTTTGATGCCGATCGCCTGATCCGCATCGCCGAGCGCATCATCCATGATCACGTCGTCGCGCCGAAGCGCCAGCCGACCGCAGGGTGGAAGTCGCGCGGGCAAGGGTTCGGCCAGGCCTTCTCGCGGCCCGTCTAGACGTCGTCAGGCCCGCGAACTTCTCCCAAGTCTCTGGGAACGCTGCGACCTCAATGTTCCCAGATTCGGGGCTGGCGGAATTTGGCAAGAGAGGAAGATTCGGGGGCCGCGCATCTGCCAAGCGAAAGGACCATCGTCATGCCCCAGCCCTCTCCGTTTGATGTCAAGCCCGCGACGACCCTCGAGCTCTGCGCGACGTTTGGGCCTTACGCGCGCAAGCTGCCGGCGCTGATTGACTTTACGGCCGCAAAACATTTCGCCGGGCCCGCCACCATCCTCAAAGTCAATACCGGGCGCGAGAGGCTGAACGCCGCGCTGCTCAAGAGCTGCGCCGAGCACGTCGTGATCGTCGACGCCCGCCATCTCGATCCAGAGGCGGTTGTCGGACCGGCCGAGGTCGCGAGTGCCATCGCGGGCAAGTGCCGAGCGCTTGTCGTCTTCGGCGTCGTCTATGACGTTGGTAAGCTCGACGGGGAGCGCGTCATGCCGGTTTACGCGCTCGACAATTCGCCTCGAGTCCTGCGGGCCGAGGGCGGCAGGATCGAGACTGTCTACCTCGACTGCGAAGCAGGCCTCATCACCAACGAGTTCTACATCACCTGCGACGCGGACGCGATCATCGCGGTGAACCGCGAGCAGATGCAGGCTCATTTTCCGGTGCCGTAGGCGCAAACCTCGACACCGAAGCAGATTGACGCCCAACAGCCCGGCTGAGACAATTCTGAGTAGTTGATTCGGCTAGTTCAGTTGCTTTGAGACGGTAAGATGCGCAGCGCCCCGGTTGAGGCGAGAAAGCTACAAGCTGAGTTCCGGCCGCTTTACCCGGTGTTCGACGAATGTCGCCGCGTCGACCGTGGGAAAGGTCAGATCATCAACGTTAGCTGGGTAGCTCGCAGCCTTCAAAGCGCGCTGAACAAAGGCCACAACGGCGATGAAATCCGCTGCGTTGTGGTCTCCGCGCGCGAGCTTCTTAAAAGCATGGGCCCTGGCGAGGTCGATGGCTATCGAACCTATGCAGCCCAACTCTCCACATATGACTGCAAGGAGCCGCTCATCGTTTTGCGCAAGGGCCGGGTCAGTCCAAAAGGGTTTGACCCTGATACCTGCGAGATTCTCAGTGGCAAGGCACGCGCAGTACGCGCCGGGAAAAAGAACATTTCACTTCCCGTCATCATCATCTCGCGGGCGCGTGCCCGACTTTGGGGAATGCCGCATTGGGCTCGAGGACTCGGCACAGGCAGCCCCTTGCCCATCCTGAGCAGGGGCAAGGAAGGGGTCCGCAAGCAGAGTAAGCATCAGTGTCGCTCAGGCTCCAAGACCCTGCCAGCGCGCGCAGTTATCGGAACCGATGGAAAGCCGCGGCAGTCTAGCCAGCCAGTTGTCAGCAAGAGGACAGAGGATGGGCGAGCCAGTGTCTCGGGCCGGGTGGCGCACCCGACTGCATGCGGGCTCGTGCTCTCGAGCGACTGCGGGGTGCGAGAGAAGGCACGTTGGATGCTTGCACTACGGAAGAAGGAGCCCCGAGGGCTCATCTGCGGTTTTCCGGAAAGGAATGCCCCAGGGCCGACGACGCCACGATACCACGAAATCTGCCTTCTGATCCTGGTCTCAAAGCTCCTGGCGTCACTCCGGAAAGACGTGCTTGCCAATGACGCCAAATGGTATGACGACTTCCGACTTCTACGCGATTGGAAGGAAACCGAACGCCATCGCAGCCTGCTGCGGGCACTGCTACGACGTCCGCTCGACGAAGCATCTCTCCAGTGTCCAGACGAGAAACGCATCGTCGATGATGAACTCCGCGACCTTGCGGGCCGGGCAAGGGCTGCCCTTGCAAATGCAGGGTCAGTCTGGAGCGCTCCCTTATCGGAACGGCTTTTGCTCTACGGAGCGACACACAAGCCGAATGCCGTGAAGGGACGTGAGAATCAGACGGTCCTGCGTCAACATCATCTCGATTTGCTGGATTGGACGCTGCGCGCCCTGTTTCGCGCCAAGCACTGGCGCATTGGGTGCAATTCAATCGAGCGCTTGGATACGCATGGCCACTTCCACAAGGCGGACGAGCATGATTCGACGACGGACATCTCTCCCATCGCGCGCATCAGCCACGAGACGGTGGGCTCGGCGCGTTTCCAGGCGCTGACCGATCTCGATCTTGAACCGCTGCTGATCCTGGCAATGCACGCGAGGTTTAATCCCTTCCTGGTCTGGCATGACCTGCGCTGGGCGGTGCCCCTGGGGCACTGGGCGATGGCGATCGCCGACCTCGATGCGGGGCGAGAGACGCACGTTACGGTCTGGATGGCTGAACTCTACGAGGAGCAGCGGCGCCGGAACTTCAAGCACAAGAACCACTTTACCGGCCCGGCGACCATGATAGTCCATTGGCTGCATTGGGTCTGCAGGGATGTTAAGAACTTCTCGAACGGCATTGCCGACATCTGCGAGCTTGTTATCGACGGCTTCCCAGAGCGGAGCGGGCGACTCTTGGAGATCGAACGTAGTCCGCAGGGCATCAAGACGGTTCGCTCTCAGCGCCTGATTTATCAGGAAGACTGGGCGCTTCAAGCGACGCTGTTCGCCTGACGGTGGCCAGCATATGTTCCCAGATTCAGCGCTACCGCCGCCTGCGAATATGGTGAACTTGGAAGGCCTCCACCTTGGAGGTTGCCATGCCCATCGGGCCGAAACGAGATCCGGTCAGCCCCGCTTCCCACCCCTCAGCCGGCGGCAGTGGCCCATCGGTCAAGGCCAACGCCGATGCCGATCGACGTCATGCACTATCGCGAGAGACCGACGACGCCATCTTTCAATTGGCTCGCTTGGTGGGCCGTCAGATCGCGCGCGAGCAGCATGAGGGTGAGGCCGGGGGATCGTCGACACCCCGACGGAAGAAGGCACCTTGAATGAGGCGGTGGCGATAGCGCTCTTGCCCAATTCCATGGGCGGCTTCATCCTGAGGTCCATCCCCCGCCCCAAGGAGTGCTGACGATGCGCGTCGCGATCTACGCCCGGTACTCTTCCGATAACCAGCGCGCGGCGTCGATCGAGGACCAGTTCCGGGTTTGCCGAGATCGGGCTGGGCGCGAGGGATGGGAAGTAGTCGGGACCTACAAGGATGCTGGGATCTCCGGCGCGAGCATGGTCCTGCGGCCGGGCATCCAGACGCTGCTGCAGGACGCGAAGGCCGGTCGCTTCGACGTCGTGCTGGCGGAGGCCTTGGATCGGATATCGCGTGATCAGGCCGACGTGGCGACGCTGTTCAAACACCTGAAATTCGCAGGCGTGCCGATCGTCACGCTGGCCGAGGGCCAGATCAACGAACTGCATGTCGGCCTCAAGGGCACGATGAACGCCCTCACCCTGAAGGACATCGCCGAGAAGACGCATCGCGGCATGAGCGGGCGCGTGGAGGCCGGCAAGTCCGGCGGCGGCCTGTGCTTCGGATACAAGGTCGTGAAGCAGTTCGACGCCCGCGGCGAGCCAATCCGGGGCGACCGGACCATCGACGCTCGCGAGGCCGAGGTCGTGCGACGCATCTTCCGAATGTTCGCCGCTGGCGTCGGTCCCCGTAGTATCGCTCGGTCACTGAACGAGGACGGCATTCCCGGTCCCGGGGGTGAGCCCTGGGGCGATACGACCATCCGCGGCCATGTGAAGCGCGGCACCGGCATCGTCAACAACGAGCTCTATATCGGCCGGCTGATCTGGAACCGGCTGCGCTACGTCAAGGATCCCTCGACGGGTAAGCGCGTCTCCCGGCTCAACCCGGAGACGGACTGGATCGTCAAAGACGTCCCCGACCTGCGCATCGTCGACGACGAACTGTGGCAAGCCGCCCGCGCCCGCCAGGATGAGATCGCCGAGAAGTTTGCGAAGGTCACGGAAGGCGTGCGCGAGCATCACCGACAGAACCGCCTCAACGGCGCGAGGCGGCCAAAATCGCTCTTGTCGGGCCTCATCACCTGCGGCTGCTGCGAGGGCCCCTATGCGCTGCGCGGCGCCGACCGTTTCGTCTGCTCGAACCATGTCGGCAAGGGGATCTGCGACAACAGCCGCACGATCCGCCGGGCCGACCTCGAGGGCCGTGTGCTCGCTGGGCTCAAGGACCGGATGATGGCGCCGCAGGTGGTCGAAGAGGCGATGCGCGCCTATGCGCAGGAGACCAACCGGCTGAACCGTGAGCGGCGTTCCAATGGCGACGCCTGGCGCACGGAACTGGCGAAGGTTGAGAAGCAGATCACTGGGATCGTCGAGGCGATCGCCGACGGCATGTATCACCCGTCGATGAAGCAGAAGATGACCGGGCTGGAAGCCCGCAAGGCCGAGTTGAGCGCCCTGCTCGCGGATGCCCCGGTGGATACGCCCGACCTCCTGCCGAGCGCGGCCAGCATCTATGCGAACAAGGTTGCAGCCCTGGCGGAGGCCTTGAACCATCCGGATGAGCGGCCTGAGGCGGCTGAAGCGCTGCGGATGCTGATCGAGAAGATCGTGCTGACACCGGGACCGGCGCGCGGCGAGATGTTCGCGACGCTCCACGGCGAACTGGCGACGATCCTGGACTGGACGGAGCGCCAAGCCCTTGGAAAGACGTCCAAAACGACCAAACCCGCCGCTGGAGCGACGGGTTTGTTGGAATCGGTGGTTGCGGGGGCCAGATTTGAACTGACGACCTTCAGGTTATGAGCCTGACGAGCTGGACACCCGCAAGAACCGGTTGATTTCTGGCGGTACGGTAGGGTCGGCGCGATTTCGGGATGATGCTGGGCCTCAGGCTGCCTGAGGGCCGTCATT